>VXRC01000048.1 GCA_009838645.1 Gemmatimonadota bacterium
ATTCAACAACTTATCTCTGTAATACTCATACTGCTTTTTTCTTGCTTCCAGTTCTGCTTCCAGTTCTGCTTCCAGTTCTGCTTCCAGTTCTCTAAAAGTGTCCAGGGTTTTAACGATCTCCGACTGGATTGGTAAGGGGGGAATGGGGATTTCGAGACGTGACCACTTGCTTTTTGTAAGTCCAAATCGCGTAATCCCCGTCGCTGCTTTTTGAATTTGCTTTTGTAGTTCGTCAGATTCAAATAAATACGCAATGTAACAAGAAGTAGTATAGTTGGATTTATGGGGTCGAAGCCTCATTACATGATAACTATACACGGCGTTGTGGATGTTTTCGACAGCGACAGCAGATATGCCTATATCTTCCTTAGTTTCAGAAGTTGGTGTAATAAATACATCACCGCGTTTAATGTCGCAGCTTTCGAATTGTGCGTCTGTCGCAGTCACCTTCATTTTCAATATGTCCTTAGAAATGAACTGGTTTCTCACGACATCCATGTAATTCAAAAGTAAAGCGTGTTTCTGCCCTTCCTTGGTCTTTTTATCTGCACCGACCTTACCGAATCCGCACAATCTGCCCAACGCCCGAAACTCCACCCCATCCGGACACAATTCGGATATCAGTTTCTCGATACGACCCACGTGCGTTTTCATCTCGTTCCTTCTATTTCTAATACGATTTTGTCGATGGCCGCGCGGAGTTCCTGCTGGTGCACAACGATCCGGTCGATCTCATCGTTGAGCGTCTTGATATCGATAGTCTCCCGGGTGTCCTCTGGCTCCACGTAACTCGCAACCGAAATATTGTAGTCGTTCTGTGCGATAGCCTTGTTGTCGATCAGGGCGGCGAAGTGTTCGATGTCGTCGCGATCAGCGTACGCCTTGAGGATCTTCGCGCGGTGATCATCGGCTAGCTTGTTCTTGTTGCCTGAACGGACGAATTCGGAGGATGCGTCGATGAAGAGCGTCTTGTTGTCCGCCTTGCTTTTTTTCAGCACGATGATGCAGGTGGCGATGCTGGTTCCGAAGAAGAGATCGGTGGGTAGCTGGATCACCGTGTCGATGTAGTTGTTTTCAATGAGATAGCGGCGAATCTTCATTTCGGCTCCGCCGCGATACAGTACTCCGGGAAACTCGACGATGGCAGCTGTTCCGCTGGTTGAAAGCCAGGAAAGCATGTGCATGACGAAAGCGAGATCGGCCTTGCTTTTTGGCGCTAAAACGCCTGCTGGAGAAAACCGCGGATCGTTGATGAGGATCGGATTCGCGTCGCCGCCCCATTTGATAGAATAGGGCGGATTGGAGACTATGGCGTCAAATGGTTCATCGTCCCAGTGCGCCGGGTCGGTGAGTGTGTCTCCGAGGGCGATATCGAACCGCTCGTAATTGATGTCATGAAGAAACATGTTGATGCGGCAGAGGTTATAGGTCGTGAGGTTTACCTCCTGCCCGAAGAAACCCTGGCGAACCTTCTCCTTCCCTAGCACCTTGGAGAACTTTAGCAGCAACGAACCCGAACCACAAGCCGGATCGTATACCTTGTTCACATCATGCCGGCCGACGGTCGAGATTTCCGCGAGCAATTCGCTAACCTCCTGCGGGGTGAAAAACTCGCCACCGGACTTGCCCGCGTTCGATGCATACATCGTCATCAGAAATTCGTAGGCATCTCCGAAAGCGTCTATGGTAGAATCGGCGTAATCCTGGAAACTCAGTCCGGCAATGGCGTCGAGCAGTCTGACCAGCTTTCGATTCCGCTGTTCCACCGTGGCTCCGAGTTTCGGCGAGTTTACGTCCAGGTCATCGAAGAGGCCCTGCAGGTCGTCTTCGCTCGCTGTACCCTTTGCCGAGTTCTCGATGTTTCTAAAGACCCTTGCAAGCGTTTCGTTCAGGTCCTGATCGTGTCGCGCGGAGGCCGCCACACTGACAAACAACTCGGAGGGCAGGATGTAGAAACCTTTTTCCTTTACCGTTTCTTCGCGCCCCAACTCCGCGTTTTCGTCCGACAGTTCTGCATAATCGAAATCGGAGATGCCCCCTCGACGTTCGTCGTCGTTGATATAGGCGGTGAGGTTCTCGCTGATGAATCGGTAGAACAACATCCCCAGCACGTATTGCTTGAAGTCCCAACCGTCCACGCTGCCCCGTAGATCGTTGGCAATCTGCCAGATCGTGCGGTGCAGTTCTTCCCTGTCTTGATGATTAGCGTATGTCATTCAGCTTCCAATCCCATCTCGATGCTGGTCTTTGGTGAAATCTCATTGGGGTGTTTATGACCGTCATTGTCTGTCCACGCGGTCTTCACGACTACGAACCGTCGATTGTAGTCCTGTCGTGCCTGTGACGTATCGAACAAACACCGGATCTAGGTACCGGCAACTCTGTCTGGTTTTACAAGGGGTACAATATAGAGGTATCCAATCTTCTCGACAATCAAAAGACCTATGGACTTATGTGAAGCGGATCACCACCAGTTAGAAAATTCGGTTCACATTACATCGATTTCCATCGCTCACGTGGCCTATCACCCACCGAGCGCCCATCCCGCGGGTATCCCCATCACGCCGTCACCCAGGTCTCGGATATGTGGGTCGTTGGATAGCACCAGCGCCTGCAGGACGGGTTTGTCCAGGATCTCATCCAAACGACGCAGGTGGCGCGCGTCCCTGTGCGAGACCCTGTCTTTGTATTTAACCTCGACAGGCACATAGCCACTTTCGGTCTCGATCAGCAGATCGACTTCCCGACCGTCGACCGTTCGCAGATGATAGAAATCAACGGGCAACCTCAGGTTCCGCGCCTGTTTGAAGATCTCCGCGACGATGGCGCCTTCGAATTCGGTCCCCGAGGGCCGACCCCTGCGGTTGAGCAACGCGCGCTGGATGCCCGGATCGAGGAAGTGTATTTTCGCTGCCTTGGAAAGGCGTTTGTTTCGATTTCTGAACCATGGTTGTAACTGAACGACCTGGTAACTGATTTCGAGGTAAGTGACGAAACGATTAATCGTCCTGTGCGTCACGCCGGCGAGACGAGCCAGTTCGCTGGTATTCAGCAAACCGCCAGCCAAGCCGCCCAATGCCCGCAACATGCGTACATAGGGAACCAGGTCCCGAAGATTGGCCAGATCACGTAGATCTCTTTGCAGATACGTTCGCAGGTAGTCCTGTAGCCAACCGTACCGGTCCTCCCGGGACAGCGTAACATCGGTAACGACCGGCATGCCCCCGAAGTTCAGGTAGTGATCGAGGTGATCAACCGCTCTGGCGTACCTGTCGCTTTGTTGGGGTATTCCTGATACAAGCATATCAGGATCCCCGGATTCAAGGAACCGGACCAGGCGGGATTCCACGACCGGATCGTGCCAGGAATCGGTCATCATCTCCGGTATCGTAAGCGGATACAGTTCCAATATGGTGACGCGTCCGGCCAGGCTCTCCCGGATCTGATCCATCAACAGGATCTGGCTGGATCCAAGCAGTATGGAACGGGTGTCGGGATACCGGTCATACACCGCCTTGACAGATTCGACTATCGAAGGCGCCTTCTGTATTTCGTCCAGAATGACCCTGGGATAACGTTGGTACCACTGTGCCGCTGAAAGCGCGGTATAGTCCGGGCGTACGATCGGGTCTTCGAGCGAGACGAAGTCGTATTCAGGAAACCCGGCCTGCACCAGGGTGGTCTTGCCGGTCTGACGGGCACCTGTCAATGCGATCAGTCGTCCCAGCCGGGTACCCGACTTCTGTTTCATCAAGGACAGCACAGTCCGGTTTTTCATATTACAACCTCATTTGGGCGTAATATTATGCTCTTTATGATAAATTATACGCCATTATTGCGATAAAGCAATATAATTTTACGTTAAAACGAGTTGTGTGGCAGCAGGATGCCGCCGGTGGGAGGGATATTCAAGCCTGGAAAATGGATTTTGGTACCGGGGGATGCGTGCCTGGGTGTTCCGTGGGAGAACGGAATTGCGTTTTTTTGGAATCGAAGAGATCGACTTCTGGCGGTGATCGGTGATCAGTTATTCAAGTTATTCATCATTGTCAACGACGCGGCCGTCTGCGTTTTCAGCCTGGCCTTCCCCCGGCTTCCCGTCCGTCAGGTTACCGTCCGCCGACTTCCCGTCCGCCAGCTTCCCGTCCGCCAGCTTCCCGGCTTCCGGCTTGCCGTCCGTCAGTTTCTGGATCGATCCGGGAACGGCATCGACCGGCGGAACCTCCGGCAATTCCCGTGTAATGGGGACGTTCAAGTCGGTGAAACGTTGGGCGGACGTGGCAACCCGGGTATCCCATGATCCGACGCTGCGATTGTACCGTTCGATCGCCTGCCGAAGCGAATTGCCGACGTTGACGTAGTGGCCCGCGAACACGGCCAGCCGGTCGTACATCTCCTTGCCCAGGTCGCTGATCTGCCGGGCAGTCTCCGCGACGCGGATCTGCTGCCAGGACATCTCCACGGCCTTTAGCAACGCCAGCAGGGCGGGCGGCGTGACGATGACCACGTTCTTCTCGAGGGCCCGTTCCGTCAGCCCGGGTTCCCGTTCGATGGCGGGGAGAAAGGCGAACTCGGGCAGGACCATCACCACCATGTCCGGCGTCGAGGCCAGGACGCTCCAGTACTCCTTTTTGGCCAGGGAGTCCACGTGGCTCTTCACCTGGCTGACATGGCGGTCGATTGCGGCCGACCGAGTTTCGTCATCGTCCGTCTCGAAGGCTTCCATGAGCGCCGTCAGCGACACCTTGGAATCGAGAATCACCGTCCGGTCCTGCGGCAGATGGACGATCACGTCGGTTCGAATCCGTTCCCCTTCGCTGTCGAAGCTGTCCTGCACCGTGAAATCGATGTCCTTCCGAAGGCCCGAAAGCTCAAGGACCCGCTCAAGCTGGGTCTCCCCCCACCGGCCGCGCACGTCGGGCCGCTTCAACGCGTTGGAAAGCGTCTGGGCCTCGCTGGCGAGTTCCCTGTTGGCCTGCATGAGGTTCGATATCTGAGTTTGAAATTCGCCCGCATTCTTGGCCCGTGCCTTGTCCAGCGACTCGATTTTCTCCGACAGGGGCTTGACCAGTTTCTCGACGGCTTCCTGGCGCGCTTTCAGCGTTTCCTCGGCGTTTGCCTTGAACGATTCCTGCTGCGACTTAAGGACTTCCGACGACAGGGCCTTGAAGGTGTCCTTGAACCGCTTCTCCACCTCGTCCCGTTCGCCGAGGCGTTCCTCCGCGTTGGAGAGTTTCTGAAGCAGGCCGGCCCGTTCGACTTCCAGCTTCCGGACTTCCTCCAGCGACTTTCCCGCTTCGGCCAGTTGCTCGCGCACCACGCCCAGTTCGGTCTCCATGGCCGCCTTCTCGCCGCTGAGCGCGTTGATCCGGCTGCTGTTTCTGAAGCTCCAGACCAGCACGCTGGCCGCCAAAGCCAGGCATGCCAGGAGCGCGATGAGCAATATGATCGTCAATGTGTCCATGTGGGATAATAAGACATGAAGGAAGTGCCGTAGTCAAGCGGTCAGCATGGTCAGCATAGTCCGGCTACCGCGGTTCCGCCATCCATTCGGCCGAGACCCTGGCCAGCTCCTCCATGACGGGTTCGTCTGTATTCCGACGCTTCAGTACCTTGAATCCATGATCCGCGGTATCCACGACGTGCAGCGTCGCGGTTGGCAGGTCGTCCGCGACCGGCTGCAGAAGATCCAGGTCCGCCATCGAGTCCCGCTGGCCGGACAGGAACAACATGGGTACCTCGACCGCCTTCAGGTGTTCGGCGCGCTCCGTGTTCTTCTTGCTCGCGTGAAGCGGAAAGGCGTAAAACACGATGCCCCTCAGCCCTTCGACCGGTTCCCGGGCACACGCCATTGACACCATGCGGCCGCTCATGGAATGTCCGCCGGCGAAGACCGGCAGCCCGTCGGCGTTTTCCTTGGCCGTCTCGATGGCCGCCCACACCGTAGCCAGGCGCACCTTCTCGCCGTCCATCCCCCCGCCGCCCTTTTCGGAATAGGGATAGTTGAATCGAAAGGTGGCGACCCCCGCATCGTTCAGCGCTTCGCTCAGTTCCTCCATGAACCGATGGCGCATGTTCGTGCCCGATCCGTGTCCGAGCACGAGCAGGGCTCGTGCGGCGGTTGGACCGTCGGAGCCGCCTGCGACGGATGAGCCGGCCGGCCTCGCAAGGATGGCCGAAACCTCGCCTTTCTCTTCAGTCGCGATGAACTTCAATTCTCTCGTATCAATGGGCATTCAACCCTCCAGCATTACGCGTATATTTTGCTCCGGAATTCCTCATATATCTCCCTGCGGACCGTCCACACAAAATGATCTTCTCCTGCGTTGTGCTAATGCGTCGCGCTACTTCGCCGCGCGCTTCGGATAGTCGTACCGCACTTCGTCGCCGGGCGCATCGCCCACGGTGGACCAGGTGTCAGCCTGGAACCGCAGGTGCAGCACGGCACAGGTCGGCATATTGAAGATCTCTCGCGGCCCGATGTGATTCGCAAGATCCGTCAAACCGGGATTGTGCCCGAACAGCATCAGGCTATCCACCGAATCATCCGTGCCCCGGATCACACGGAGCAGTTCGGCAACGCCCGCGTGAAAGAAGCGCTCCTCCACCGCGATGCTCTCGCGGGGGTACCCGAGCTTCCCGGCTATGGTCCGCGCCGTGTCCAGCGCCCGGACCGCGGAACTCGAGACGATCAGATCCGGTTCGCACACGCTCCGTGACAGCCGCTCGCCCATCACCGGCGCGTCCCGCTTCCCGCGCTTGTTCAGCGGCCGCTCATGATCGTGGAGGGCGGGATCTTTCCAACTCGACTTGGCGTGCCGTACCAGAATGAGTTCTTTCACCTGGAAGCGCTCCCATGGACGAGTTCCGTCGAACGCCGACTCATGCCACCGACGACTCACGCCACCGACGACTCACGCCACCGACGACTCACGCCACCGACGACTCACGCCACCGAGCGCCGATCCGCTTTGGCTTTCGCGGGCAGGCTGAACGGGCGGTCGTGGCGGAGACTCGGCACGCGGCCGCGCGCGCTGGCGACGCTGCCCAGGTCCACCGTTGCGACGATGACGCCCACGTCTTCGCCGCCGTCGGCCAGGACCTCGCCCCAGGGGGAAATGATGAGCGAATGGCCGTACACTTCGCCGCCGCCCGGAATCGAACCCGCGGCGCAGGGGGCCACCACTACGGCGCCGTTCTCGATGGCCCGGGCGCGGTTCAGCACGTGCCAGTGGGCCTGTCCCGTCGTCTTCGTGAACGCCGCCGGCACGGCGAGCATCTCGGCGCCGGCCTGTGCCAGCGTACGGTAGAGCTGGGGAAAGCGCAGGTCGTAACAAGTGGTCATACCGAGCCGGCCCCAGGGCGTGTCCGCCACCACGGCCGTCTCGCCGGGCGATACGACGTCCGATTCGCGGTACTGCTCGTCCCGGGAGAGGTCCACGTCGAAGAGGTGGATCTTGTCGTAGCGCGCGCGGATCTCCCCCTGGTCGTCCACCAGGAAACCGCGGTTGATGAGCCGGCCGTCCAGCCCGTCCACCGCCACGGAGCCGATGAGCGTCCACACGCCGGCGTTCCGCGTGAAATCCCGCAGGGCCGCGACCACGGGATGGTCCGCCTCCGGCGCCGAGGGCGGACAGATCATGTCGTTGTCGGTTCTGAGGCCGCCGCAGAACTCGGGCAGGCAAACCAACTCGGCGCCTTTCGCCACCGCGTCGCCCGCCAGGCGGCAGGCGACTTCAATGGCCTCTTCGAAGG
The DNA here is from genome assembly GCA_009838645.1 of Gemmatimonadota bacterium. Classification (NCBI taxonomy): domain Bacteria; kingdom Pseudomonadati; phylum Gemmatimonadota; species Gemmatimonadota bacterium. The sequence continues at coordinate 7,756 of VXRC01000048.1, forward strand.
TCGCCGTGGCGGGCGTCTGCACACAACCGATACGTACTTCGCTGTTTGCATTCATGGCTTGCTCTCCTGTGATTACTTCCTGTTCATCCACTATGATTGACCGCCGGGCGTCACCCAGACCATTAATGCGGTATCCCCAACTGATGCATCCTGCGGTGAATCGCCTCCCGCGCCTCGACAAAGGGCCGTTCCAGGTAGGCCAGGTGGTCTTCCTCGCCGTGATGGTGCGTGGCCGTGCCGGGTTCGTGCCGCGCCGCGGTGCGGCGGATGTACTGCAGGTCGCCGTCGATGAGGGTGAGCATGTACTGGGCGGCGTCCTTGTCGAACATCCACCACTCGCCCCCGCAGGCGACGTAGACCGGCGAGGTGTGGGCGAAGATCCCCCGTCCCCAGCCGTCGTGATGGGGCACGCTGCTATAATCCGGCCCCGCGCACCGGGCTGCCAGCCACGTATGTCCGTCCACCTTCACGTGCGCCTTCAGTTCCAGGCGGCGCGTTCCGTTGCGGTCCTCCGTGGAGGCCACGACGCGTCCGCCCTGGACGATTTCCAGCGTGTGGATCGGAAAGATGCTTTCCGACCAGGCCTGGACCTCCACCGATCCGGGGCCCGACACCTGCACGGTGTCGCCCACCTGGTGCCCGTCCACGGACAGGTGGATGATGGGGCCGCCGCTGTGGAACGTACGCCCCTGCGAGACGGCGTTGCACCAGTTGTCGTAGGTGAAGTCCTGGTCGGGCATGTAGGCGTAGGTGCGGTACAGGCCGACGGGTACGTCGCTGCTCATCTTGTCCGTGCCGCCCACCAGCGGCAACTTGTATCCGCAGTTGAGATAACGGTAGTACTCGATGTGGTTGAACGGCTGGTGGCGCAGCATTTCCACGCCGTCCACGCGGCCCGTGGCGATGAGCGCCGCGGGCTCTCCGTTCGGGTTGGGGAGATGGGGGATGATGACCGAGCCGCCTTGGGCGTGGCACTGGTCCGCCCAGTCGCTCATCGTGATCTCCAGCGTGCCGCCCAGTTCCGCCTCGCCCGGGCCGTCCGTGCACCAGGGCATGACCGGCTCCTTCAGGCCCCAGAGGATGAGGTGGCCCAGGAAGTGCTGCCTGTTCTCCTGCCCCACGTAGACGATGTTGTTCCCGTCCTGCGAGACGCTCGGTCGGCCCGTGAAATCCTCTGTGTTCGTGAAGAGATTGCCCCACTGCGAGGGCAGCAGGTTCACGATGTTCAAGTCCTCCCCCTGGGATTCGGTGTGGCTGCCCTGCGTGGAGAGGAAGTGTACGTGCGAATCTCCGCTGTACCAGCCTTGCGCGTTCATATTCACCCAGCGCTTGAGCCGCAGGGTCAGTTCCTGCTGGCCCGGTTCGATCTTCAACCGGGTCCGCAGCGGCTCGTACTCGAACCCCCGCGCCACGTCCACGATCACCTCGCCGCGGGGCAGCCATCCCTGGCACTTGCCGTCGATGTACGCATAGGTGATCTGTCCCAACCGGAGGTCCCCGCCGATGTCGATGTGCCAGGTGTCCAGGTTGGAATTGACCTGGTTGTGGTGGCCGTAGGGCTGGTAGGGGATGCCTTCGGGCGAGCGGAAATGCACGCGGCAGGGGACTGGCCTCCCCGTGTCGTCATCGAGGACGGTGACGTTCACCCAGTTCCGCCCGCGGTCCAGGAGTTCCACGCGCATGCGCGGCGTCTCGACCACCTTCTTCTGCTCGACGTCGCCCCATTTGACCTCGCCGACGGTTTCCTCGCCCCGCTTCACCGACAGCGTCGCGGACGGTATGGCCGCCACTTCGACGTAGGCCGGGCTCGACTTCGGGTTCTGCGTCTCGCCCCAGCCGGCGAAATCGTCGTCGACGAAGTCATCGACCGAGGCCTCGGGCAGGGGATGGACGTAGGAGGCGACGCCCCGGTCCACGTCCACGCGCAGGTCGAAGGGCTTTTCGGCGTCCTCGGGATCGGTCAGCGTAAGGCGCGCCTCGCGTTTGCCCTGGCGGACGAAGGGATGCTCGTTGGCCTGCGAAATCGTCAGTCCGGCGATGATGAATGGCGGACCGGCCGGAATGACCTCCAGCGATTCGATCTCGAGGTCGGGATGGGGGTTCCGCCAGGCCCAGAGGTAGTATCCCCTGGAATAGTCTCCCGTGACTTCCGTCTGACGCTTGCCCGAGTCGCCCCAGTTGTCCCCCGCGTAACGCCGCATCTTCACCTGGCCCCGGTCCGGGAGGGCGAGAAATGGTTTGCCGCCCTGGGAGATATGGCCGATTTCAAAGCGTTCGCGGATGGGTACGCGGACCTCCTCGCCGCCCTCCAGGCGGAACACGTAGTCCGCCACGGGGATCCCCAGCGGACCGCCTTCCATCAGGTCGGACTTCAGCAGGCGATGGGCCAGGATCAGCCCCGTGGCCCGGCTGTTGACCGGAATGGTCACGCTGCCGGAGGCCTTGTCGAAGGCGATGAAACACTTCGCGGGATCGTCGTTTACCCGGAAGGGCAGGCCGCGGCACAGTTGTTCGCCGATGGGCGTGTTGGGCTTCTCATCCAGGACGTCGAGTCCCGCGTTACACAGGGCGGACAGGTCGAGGGGCTGGTAGTCTGGCATGTGGGCGCCTCTTTTTCGAATGTGACTTAAGGTGACGCTCGTGGTATTTTGAAGCGTGTTTTTGTACAAATTTCAAATTGAACTTGAAAATTGTACAGAATTACAGAACGGAAACGCAAATCTGACTCGACTTTACCGCAGTTACTGTCAAACTTACAACAAGCACGACTTCAGGCAAATGATTAACCTCGGGAGGTTGACGGATTTCGGATATTTAATGCGACGGTAAGTCCCGCCCATTGCACGGAATGGGATCACACACCCCCTCCCATTGATCCTTGATGTATCGTTAAGGGGGTCTTATAATACACTTCTGTAAAGTCATTCGAATAATGGCCGCGATTACAGACGGTCGGATTCCCACGACTTTTTATAGTCTGTTTACCGCCGCTTTCGTTGTACGAACAACTGCGACTTTCGATGATCCGTTCACTTGACGCAACGCCACGCAAATCCGAAAGGAACCTCCGATGGCCCACCACAAGGCCCTGATGAAGGGCGGCTTCCTCCTGCCCATGTGCGAGAAGCACTTCCACGACCATGACGAGACCTGGCTGATCCTGAAAGGAAGCGGGACTGGATTCTGGATCGATCACGACGGCAACCGGGAGGATTTCGTCCTGGAAGCGGGCGACGTCTGGATGATCCCCGCGGGTTTCGAACACGGTTGCGCCGGGACGAACAGCGAAGACTTCACGATCAGCGTCTTCGACGGGACGAAGCCGCCCGGGTGCCATGATCACGCTCATTACTACATCGAAAAAGAAGGCTACATCCCCTCGTTTAAACTGATCAAGACACCGACGGACCGGTACGGATCGGTTTAGGTGGGTATGGCCATGCCTGGACTGGCCTGGACCGGCCTGGACCGGCGCCGATGAACAATCTATCTACTTCAGCACCCGTATTCAGGAAACATCGACAAGGAACATCTACATGGATTTCAGGGACGAGTGGGAGCGCGCCGAACACGACTACGTGCAATGCCTGAACCGGCTCGAGGCCGCCAGGGCCGATCTCGACGCGGCGCGCAAAGCGCTGCTGGACCTCACGCCGGAAGAAGGACGCAGCGGCAGGTTGCTCAGCGTCCGCTACCGGAAGAACCGGGGCGCCGTGGACTGGAGGGCGGCGCTGAACGCGGTCCTGGAATCGGACGAAGTGGCCCTCGACGAAATCGGCGACAAGTATCGCAAGCCTGAATCGGGCGCCTGGTACGTCCGGCTGAACAGACTGGCGGTGAACGCGCAGCGCTCGGGCGGGTGACCATGGACCTCAGTTTTTTCACGAGCGCGGGAGGGGACGCCTGGTCCCTGGAGGAATGCGCCGGCTGGGCGAAAGAGAACGGGTTTGACGCGGTGCGGCTTTCGGCCGGCGGGGCCGTCGATCCGGACCGCATCCTCGCCGACGGACCCGGCGAAGTCAACGACACCCTGAAGTCGCACGGCATTTACCTGGCCGCGCTGTCGGCCCACAACAACCTGCTGGACGACGACGTGGCGCAGGCGGACGCGGCGGAAGACCGGCTGCGAAAGGCCATCCTGGCGGCCTCGGCCCTGGGCGTTCCCGTGGTCGTCACCCATGCGGGCAGTCCCGTGGGCTGGCATTTCTACGGGCAGTTCTCGTCGACCCCCGGCAATCCGGGCGACCGGTCCGTGGAACTGGTGGAACGGTTTAAGGCGCGTTATACGGCCATCGTGAAACTGGCCGAAGACCACGGCATTACCATCGCCCTGGACGGCGCGGTGCGCATGGGGAACATCGCCTGCAATCCGGAGATGTGGGAGCGGGTGCTCGACGCGGTGCCGTCCGATCACCTGGGCCTTTCCTGTGATCCCTCCCACTGGCTGTGGATGATGATCCTGCCCGCCGAGGACGCCATCCGCATGTTCGCGGGCAGATGGGTCTACGCGGACGTGAAGGACGCCGAGGTGAGTCCCGCCATGCTGTTCCGCCAGGGCATCATCGGCAACTGGTGGTGGCAGTACCGCGTGCCGGGCCGGGGACAGCTCAACTGGGGCACCGTCATCGGCGCCCTGGTCGAGTCGGGCTATGACTACGTGCTCTGCGTCGAGAACGAGGACCGCGGCATGCCGGGACTGGCCGGATTCGCCCTGGGCGGACGCCATCTTCGCCAGTTCCTACCGCCCGCCGGCGCGGAGTACCAACGGCCGGCCGGGCCCTGGAACGTATCCTGAGCGATTCGCGCGCGCGTCGCGTGAAGATCACTCGCGGCAGCACGCTCGCGGCGCACCGCCTGGTTTCACCCTTCGGAGCCCTCCATGTACAGCCAAGACCCTCTGCCTCCCGTCGACCGCCGCAGGACCGAGATACGCCACCTGAACCTGCCCTGCGAGTTCGTCGCACCTTCCACGAAGGAAGCCTGGGAGAAGCGCGCGCGGTCGCTTCGGGAGCATATCCTGGTCAGCATGGGACTCTGGCCGAACCCCTCCCGCAGCCCGCTGAACGCGGAGATCACCCACCGGGTCGAACGCGAGGGGTACAGCATCGAGAACGTCCGGTTCCAAAGCCTGCCGGGATTCTACGTGACCGGGAACCTGTACCGTCCCGCCGGGGACGAAGGCTCCAGCGGCAACGGCCTCCGCCCGGCCATCCTGAATCCCCACGGCCACTGGAAGGAGGGCAGGCTGGCCAACGAGCCCGCCGGGTCCATACCCGCCCGGTGCATCAACTTCGCCCTACAGGGTTACGTGGCCTTCGCATGGTCCATGGCCGGCTACAACGACAGCACACAGCTTGACCACCGGACGTACGGCGACGACCGGAAGCAGCTCTGGGGGCTCAGCCTCATGGGGCTGCAGGTCTGGAATGGCATGCGCTCCGTCGATTTCCTCCAGTCGCTGCCGGACGTGGACAACAGCCGCATCGCCTGCACCGGGGCCTCGGGCGGCGGCACGCAGACCTTCATGCTCACCGCCGTGGACGACCGCGTTCGGGTTGCCGCGCCCGTGAACATGGTATCGGCGCACATGCAGGGCGGATGCATCTGCGAGAACGGCCCCAATCTCCGCATCGAAACGAACAACATGGAAATCGCCGCCCTGGCCGCGCCGCGGCCGTTGCTGCTGGTGTCCGCCACGGGGGACTGGACGGTCAATACGCCCGAGCTGGAGTACCCGGCCATCCGGGCGGTCTACGCGCTCTACGACGCGGAGGATCATCTGGCGGAGGTGCAGATCGACGCGGGCCATAATTACAATGCCGCCAGCAGAGAAGCCGTATACGCCTGGTTCGGCCAGTGGATGCTGAACAGCGAAAGCGGGGATCGATTTTCAGAGCGGCCCGTCGAACCGGAATCACCGGAATCGATGCTGGCGGTTACGGCCGAAAACCGGCCCGAAGACTGGGTTGACGAAGAGGGGTTGACGGACGTATGGATCGATCGTGCCCGGAAGCAGCTCAACAAGATGAAGCCCTCCGACGCCAGGTCGCTGCGCAGGTTCCGGCAGGTCATGTCGGCCGGATTCCGATCGATCATCGGATCGCCCGGCGCGGCCGACGGCGACCTGGTCGCGACCCGCCTGGGCATGCACCGGTCCGACACCTGTACGATCCAGTCGGGATTCATGGGATGGCGGAACGTCGGCGACCGGGTCCCCTTCACCGAATTCCGCCCGCCGTACCCTCCCCGTGGCGCCGTCCTGGTGGTCCATCCCGATGGCGTATCGGCACTGGCGCAGGATAACGGGCGGGATCCCGGTCCGTTTGTTCAGCAACTGCTGGGCAAGGGCCTGCTCGTCCTGTCGGCGGACGTCTTTATCACGGGCCTGGCAGACGGTGAGCCGGCGGACCGTGAGCCGGCCTCCGGGGAACACGCCTACTTCTCGACCTACAACCGGACCGCGACTGCGAACCGCGTGCAGGACATCCTTACGGCCGTCGCCTGGCTCCGGCGAACCGGTGGCGTTGCCTCGGTGTCCCTGGTCGGCATCGGCGCGGCCGGTCCGTGGTGCCTGCTGGCCTGCGGTCTTTCGCCCCACATCGACCGCGCCGTGATCGACGCCGACCGATTCGAGACGGACAGCGATGAGGCGTACGAAAACAGGCTGTTTATTCCGGTGTTGCGGCGCCTGGGCGGGCTGTCCGCGGCCGCGGCCCTCGCGACCCCGGCCGAGTTGTATCTGCACCATACTGGCCATTCGTTCGAAACCGATGAAATAGAAGCCGCCTACCGCGCCGCGGACGCGCTGGACCGCCTCAGAACCCAGCGTACTCCCGCGGATATGCCCCAGGTCGTCGCGTGGATCGACGAAGGTCCGTAGTCGAATTGCTCGTTGAGGCAACGCATGCGCAGGAAGTGGTCAAGAGCGAGAATGGTTAGGAGTGGGTACCTGTTCATAACCGTGGTCTAAGACAATTACGATTGCCCGACAGACTGGTATTTCGTATATTAACTGGCTGTAACACCGTACCAAGCGGACGGTTACGCACCGCAGGACCTTTCGCTACGGACTATTTTGTAAAAGGGCTATACTACACCAAGCGACAAGGACCGATCCCCTATGGCCAAGACCCCCGACATGGGTGACATACAGAAGGACCTCAAGGAGTTCTTCTCGACCAAGTACGGCGCGCAGGTCCAGTTCGCCCAGCCGGAGAAGGAAGGCGTCCCGGCGGATCCGCCCGCGGAAGAAGCCCCGCTGCCGGAAATCCGGTTCGACATGAAGCCGGAGGAGCTGGAAGCCTACCTGAACGAGTACGTCATCCGCCAGGACGAGGCCAAGGAGATCCTGGCCACCAAGATCTGCACCCACTTCAACCGCATCCGGCTCCAGGAAGAGCAGGAACCGGTAGGCAACATCAAGAACAACATCATCCTGATCGGCCCGACCGGGGTGGGGAAGACCTACCTCATCAAGCTCATCGCCAGCAGGATCGGCGTGCCCTTCGTCAAGGGCGACGCCACGCGGTTCAGCGAGACGGGCTACGTGGGCGGGGACGTGGACGAGCTGGTCCGCTCGCTGGTCCACGAGGCCGACGGCAACATCAAGCTGGCGGAATACGGCATCATCTACATCGACGAGATCGACAAGATCGCCTCGTCCGGCAACATCGTGGGGCCCGACGTGTCGCGGACCGGGGTGCAGCGCACGCTCCTCAAGCTGATGGAGGAGACGGACGTGGACCTGCAGGCGCCCCACGACCTGACGTCCCAGATGGAGAACGCCCTCCAGTTCCAGAAGACTGGCAAGGTGGAAAGAAAACGCATCAACACGCGGAACATCCTGTTCATCGTCAGCGGGGCCTTCGCCAACCTGGAAGAGATCATCAAGAAGCGCATGAGCGTGCAGACGATGGGCTTCGAGCAGGGCGAAGGCGCGGAAAAGCCCGACGACGGCGAATGGTTCCCGCACGTGACCGCGGAGGACCTGATCAAGTACGGCTTCGAGTCGGAATTCATCGGACGCCTGCCGGTAACCGCCGTGCTCCACAAGCTCAGCGTCGACGACCTGTTCCAGATCCTCCGGAACCCGAACAGCCCGGTCATCATCGCCAAGAAACTGGACTTCAAGGCCTACGGCATCGACGTGGACTTCGACGAGAAGTCGCTGCGCCTGATCGCCGAACAGGCCCACCGGTCGGGTACGGGCGCCCGCGGTCTCATCGGCGCGATGGAGCGGATCCTGATCCGGTTCGAGAAGAAACTGCCGTCCAGCACGGTGAAGCAGTTCAGCGTGACGGCCACGGTGGTGGAAAACCCGGAAAGCGAACTCGAACGGATCCTCGCGGAAGCGCCGCCCGAACCGGCCGAACTGGTGCAGGTGTACTACGCGGAACACGACATCACGCTCACGCTGGACGCAGCCGCGGCCGCCGCGCTGGAAGACCTGGCGGCGCAACAGGGGCGGACCACCGAGGAAATGGGGCTGGAACTGTTCAAGGACTACGTCCACGGGCTGAAGCTGATCCAGGCCAGGGAACTGAAGATCACCAAGGCAGCGATCGAGAACCCCGGAGCGTACCTGGACCGCCTGATCAAGAAGTTCTACGAAAACCAACCCAAGACGACCTGACGATCATCCACCCGAATCCCCTTTCATGATCCCGGTAGCCCTCACCATCGCGGGTTCCGACTCCGGAGGCGGCGCCGGCATCCAGGCCGACCTCAAGACATTCTCGGCCCACGGCGTGTACGGCATGTCGGCCGTAACGTCCGTGACCGCCCAGAACACCCTCGGCGTGCAGGCCGTCCACAACCTGCCGCCCGAGGCGGTGGCGGCACAGATCGAATCCGTCCTTTCAGACATCGGCGCCCGGGCCATCAAGACGGGCATGCTGGCCAACGCGGAGATCATCGCCGCCGTGGCGGACGCGCTGCGGGCGTATGGCGATGTCCCCCTGGTGGTGGATCCGGTGATGCTCGCCAAAAGCGGCGACGCGCTGCTGGAACCGGAGGCGGTCTCCACGCTGATCAAGCGGCTCGTCCCTCTCGCCGCCGTCGTCACGCCGAACCTGGACGAGGCGAAGGCGCTGACGGGCATCGAGGCGTCGGACGTGGACGGGATGAAGACTATCGCCCGGAAGCTCCACGAGATGGGGCCGCGCCACGTGGTCGTCAAAGGCGGCCACCTCGAGGGACCGGCCGTCGACGTGATGTTCGACGGCGCGGAATTCCGGACCTTTGAGGCCGAACGTATCGACACCCGGAGCACCCACGGGACGGGATGCACCTTCGCGTCCGCCATTGCCGCCGGACTGGCCAAAGGGGCCGGGGTGGCCGAAGCCGTGGAGTCCGCGAAGGCCTACCTCACCGGTGCCCTGCGCCACGCCGAACCCCTGGGCGGGGGGCACGGTCCGGTCCATCATTTCCACGAACTCTACCGCGACACCGAGCGCCTCTCGGTCCTGGACCAGTTGTCGGCCGCGGCGCACCGTCTTGAAAGCGCCCACGCGGGGGATCTCGTCCCGGAAGTACAGTGCAACCTGGGCATGGGACTGGCCGGCGCCCAGTCGGCGGACGACGTGGCCGCCTTCCCAGGACGGCTCATCCGCGTGCGCCGCGATATCCGCTCCGTGGCGCCCCCCGAGTTCGGCGCGTCCTCCCACGTGGCCCGGATCATCCTTACCGCCATGCGGAAGGACCCGGCCAAAAGGTCCGTGATGAACATCCGGTACGATGAATCGATCCTCGGCGCCTGCCGGGGACTGGGACTCTCGATCGCCTCCTTCGACCGGCACGAGGAGCCGCTCGAATCCAAAAGGCGGGAAGGTTCGACGTTAGAGTGGGGAACGGCCCGGGTCATCGAGGAGCAGGGGTTCGTGCCGGATATCGTCTATGACCTGGGGGACGAGGGGAAGGAACCCATGATCCGGGTCATCGCCGAGACCCCGAAGCGGGTCGTGGATATCGCACTGGCCGTGCTGGAAAAGTCCAGAGGGAAGTAGATCGGCCGCGCACAGCCTGCCGCCCGCCAACCCGGTCAATACCCCAGTTTGTGCATGTAGGCGCGTTCCCGCTTCATCTTCTCCAGATCGGGCAGGTCCGACTGGCTGGGGCACACGGTCACCCACCGGTCGTAACCGATCTCCTCCAGCGCCTTCATGGCGGCGCCGAAATCGAGCAATCCACCGTCACCGAGCTCGACGAAGCGGTAATCCTTGTAATCCTGCAGGTGCACGTACACCAGCCGGTCCCTGAAGTCCCGGATGGACTGGGCGGGATCGTAGTGCCAGAAAGCCGAATGGGAGACGTCGATGCATAGTTGCGCCCGCTTCATCAGGCGCATGAGCAGTTCCCATTCCTCCCGGGAATCGACCGTGGTGCTCGTATGGATGTGGTAGCACACGTCCAGGTCGTACTGGGATGCGTAGTCGGCGAATTCGTCGGACAGGTCCGCCAGGGCCCGGATGTCGTCCGGCGTCGAGGAGCGTCCGTAGGGACGGCCGGCGCCCATGAACATGAAGGTGTCCGCCTCCACGTCGGCGGCGAAATCGATGCGGCGCTTGTTCCGTTCCTTCATCTCGTGGTCCCCGTCGAGGGAGATGCCGCCGCCGGTAACCACGGCGACCTGCACGCCCGCGCGGTCCGAAATGGCCCTCACCCGACTGGCCGAACCCAGCCAGTCCAGCGACTGCCGGATCTCCCAGCCGTCCCAGCCGGTTTCCTTAAGCTGCCCGAGGATCTCGTCCAGGTCCGGGGTCTGCCACCGCAGTCCGCTGAATCCCAGTTTGAATTTCAAAGCGGCTCCTTTTCGCTGCGCCTTTATCCGGCCACTTCACCCGATATGGCGATCTTGCGGACCTCTTCGCCGTCGAGCCGGTAGTTGGTCGACAGCGCGTCGATGGCCTCGCCGACCCGGCTCAGCGGCAGGGTGTGGGAGACCATTTCCTCGAAGGGGTAGCGGCCCGATTCGAGGATGGGCAGGCCACGCACGAAATGCGTGATGGTGCTGGCCCAGACCCCGACGAGGGTGATGTGGCGGAACACGAAGTGGTTGAAGGGGTTCATGGAAACGTCGCCCGCGTCGGTGAAATGACCGCCTTCAACGTAGGTCCCGCCCCGCCGCAGCATCTCCACGCCCTCCGGAATGGCCGGCGGCACGCCCGTGCATTCGAAGACCACGTCGGCGCCGTAACCGCCCGGCGTCTCCGCCTTGACCGCTTCGATGCGTTCCTGCGCGTCCGGCACTTCCTCGATGTTGATGGTCACGTCGGCGCCGAAGGCCTTCGCCAGTTCCAGGCGCGATGCGGGCGCTCCGACCACGATGGTGCGGTGCGCGCCGGCCTCGATGGCCGCGGCCAGGCTGAACAGTCCGATTGCGCCGGCGCCCTGGATGACCGCGGTGGACCCGAGTTTCATCTGGGCCTTTTCGGCGAAGTGCAGGCCGACGGTGAAGGGTTCGAGCAGCACGGCGACTTCGGGGGAACTCTGAACCTTGAGAAACTTGCTGCGGGGTATGTTCAGCAGGACGTATTCCGCGTACCCACCCTGGAAGTGGGGCTTGATGTCGGCATAGGGCCGGAATCCGTAGGCCAGCACGTTGGGACAGAGCCCGGGCTCCCGCACCACCGCGCAGAAGTAGCAGGTCCCGCACTGCTGCCCCGGGATGATGGCGATGAGATCGCCCTCCCTGACCGGCTTGTCCATGGCGTCCGAATCGACGCCCGATCCCAGCTTCTCGATGACGCCCACGATCTCATGGCCGAGCACCAACGGGAAGGCCTTGCGCCGCGCGTGGCCTTGATAGACGTGCACGTCCGTGCCGCAGACGCCGCACATGGACTGTCTTACGAGCACCTCTCCCGGACCGGGGTCGGGGACCACCGCCTCGCCGACGGTGAACGTGCCCTTTTCCCCGCTCAGGATCGCCGCTCTTCCCGTTCGCGCCATTCAGCCTCCAGGATGCTTGCCGGCCGCTGCCGAGACCGCCGGGCCGGATCAGATTGCCTTTAGCCGTTGAAGCGTCGTTCCGCTTCCGCCCAGTCCACGACGTTCCACCAGGCCTCGATGTAGGCGGGACGCAGGTTCTGGTAATTCAGGTAGTAGGCGTGCTCCCATACGTCCAGTCCCAGGATGGCCGTCTTGCCTTCCATGATCGGGCTGTCCTGGTTGGCCGTGGAATAGACCTCGAGATTGCCCGCCCCGTCCTTCGCGAGCCAGGCCCAGCCGGATCCGAAGCGCGTCGCGCCCGCGGCAGCGAACTGCTCCTTCATCGCGTCGAGACCGCCGAAGGTACTGTCGATCGCCGCAGCCAGGTTGCCCGAGGGGTTTCCGCCGCCGCTGCCGCTCATGATCGTCCAGAACTGCGTGTGGTTGGCGTGGCCGCCGCCGTTGTTGCGCACGGCGGTCTTGATGGCGTCCGGCACGATGGCGCAGTTGTCCGCCAGCAGTTCGTCCAGGCTCTTGTCGGCCAGGTCGCCGTGGTCCGCCAGGGCGTTGTTCAGGTTGGTGATGTAGGTGTTGTGGTGCTTGCCGTGATGGATTTCCATGGTGCGCGCGTCGATGTGGGGTTCGAGCGCATCATGGGCATAGGGCAGATCGGGCAGCGTGAATGACATGGCACTCTCCTTTGGGGATGGTTCCGCACAACTGTTGAGAATCGCGGTGCCGGCCAGTCCGGCCAGGGCGCCGCCTGCTATTTTACCGATAAAACCACGACGGGAAAGGCCGGAGCCGGCGCTTTCCGCTTCGGCGTTCGTATCCGCTTCGGGGAACGAATGCGCTTCGGCGTTCATATCCGCTTCGGGGAACGAATGCGCTTCCGGGCTGGTTGGTTTCATAATTGAGCCTTTCTCTGTGCTTGTATGTTGCTGCGCCGGTGGTTCGATCCCGGTCTGGTGTACGCGCGCATCGACCTGAACTCCGGCACTTGGCATTGCTACACCGGTGCCACGACGTCTCCGAACAGCGTGAAGGGCGTTGAACCGCTCACGCGCACGGGCACGATCGTGTTGGACTCGATGTCCTCCCGCTCCGGAAACACGACGGTCTTGAAGGCGTCCGTCTTTCCGAAGAGCTTGTCGGCGTCCCGCCTGGAGCGGCCCTCGACGAGCACGTTCACGGTCTCTCCCCGGTACGCGCGGTTCCGGGTTTCGGAGATCGACTTCTGCATCTCGATGACGGCGGTCAGGCGCCGGCCCTTCACTTCTTCCGGCACGTCGTCGGCCAGCCGTTTGTGGGAAGCGGTCCCGGGCCTGGGGGAATACTTGAACATGAAGGCGCTGTCGAACCGCACGGTCCGCATCATCTCGCAGGTCGCCTCGAATTCCGATTCAGTCTCTCCGCAGAAGCCCACGATGATATCCGTCGTCAAAGCGATCCGGGGAATGCGTTCCCGGAGCCGCCGGACGACGTCGAGAAACACCTCCGGAGTATAGTCCCTGCGCATGCGGGAAAGGGTCGCAGGCGCGCCGGACTGCAGCGGAAGGTGCGTGTGGGGACAGATCTTCGGGGAAGCCGCCATGACCTCGATCAGCCGGTCCGGGAAATGCGCCGGATGGGGCGAAGTGAAACGGATGCGCTCGATGCCGTCGACTTCCGACGTCCTGGAAAGCAGGCCCGCGAAATCGACCTCGCCGTCCCGGTACTTGTTCACCGTCTGCCCGAGCAGGGTCACTTCCCGGTAGCCTTCCGCCGCAAGGCGCTCGACCTGGCGGATCACCTCGCCGTGGGGCGTGCTGCGCTCCCGGCCGCGCACGAAGGGCACGATACAGAATGAGCACATCTTGTCGCAGCCGCGCATGATCGTGACCCAGCCGTTAACGCCGGCTTCCCTGACGGGGTCGATGTCGAGATAGTGTTCCGCACGGTCCCAGGTCAGGCTCAGCGCCGGTTCGCTTTCCGCGTCCAGCGCGCGGAGCATGGCCGGCAGTCGCCGGTAGCTGTCGGGACCCGCGACCAGGTCGATGTAGGGCGCGCGCTCGATGATCCGGTCGCCGAGGTGCTGGGACATGCACCCGCACAGCCCCAGGATCAGGTCGGGGTTGGCCGTTTTGAACCGGTTCAGTTCGGACATGCGCCCGAGTACCCGTTGCTCCGCGTTCTCGCGGATGGCGCAGGTATTCACCAGGATCACATCGGCCCGGTCGACCCGGTCGGTGACCCGGTAGCCCTCGCGGGCGAGCAGCCCCACGATCAACTCGGAATCCGCCTTGTTCATCTGGCAGCCGTAGGTCTCCACGTACAGGGACCGTACCTGTACCGTGACAGATGCCGCAGGCGGATCGAGAACCGTGCTGTCCGTGCTTTCCATGCTGTCCAGGCTGACCAGGCTGACTGCCACCATGCATCTCCGTGAGATTTCGAGTTTTTTTTTTGATTCCGCTAATCTAAAAGTCCGGCCAGGTACCGTCAATCAAAAACATGCCCTGCGCGGCGCATCCGGAGCCTCAGTTGTTCCCGTCCTTCGCGGACTTCGTCGCGGGGCAGTCCACCCCGTTCCAGGCGGTCGTCCCCCGCGGATTCGAGCCGTTCGTAGAACGCCATCCCGAGCCGGGCAAATTCGGGCTCGGCCGGGTGATCGTCCATGGCGTGAAACAGGATGTCCTCGGCGCTGGCGTACCGGCCGTACCGTTCGTAGTAGGTGAACAGCAGCATCGAAGTCGACACGGGCAGTTCAACGTTCTCGAGAAGGCCGAGTAATTCGCCGATCGCTTCGTGGGGATCCGTAACGAGACCGGTGGTGCTGATATCTTCGCTGATCCAGCGAAAGTCCTCCGTTCCGATGGACGGTTCCACGGCGATTTCCAGATAGCAGTTGAGGGCTTTCAGGTACAGGCGGCGGCCGTCCTCCTCCTGCCCGTCCGCCACGGCCAGCGTTCCGTCCTCCTTGAACAGGCGGGCGGCCATGAGCGCGGTGTCCACGGCCCCTCCGCTCCGTTTCATAAGCATGGAGAGCAGGGTGCGTTCCGACAGCGCCATGACGGATGCCGTCGACAGGCCGAAGATGTCCTCCCAGGTCTGGGCGATGATCGAACGGGCGCGGTGGTAGTCCTGGTCGCGGCGTGCCCGGATCAACAGGATCAGCGCATCGATGAAAACGCGGATCGTCCTCATGATGTAATCCTGTCTGAACATCGAACGGATCCTCACTTGAGGGAACCGGCTCTCAATCCTTCCCGGTCGATACGCGTCAGCGTACCGCCGGCGGAGATCCAGTGGTAGGAGGTCCAGGACGGAAGCAAGCCGTATTCGGTGTAGGGCTGGAATGCCTACGTAATGGGAGAGACGTGCGGAGGACGGCTGAGGCACAGATAAAAAAACGGCAGGGAATGAACGAAGCCCCTGCCTCTCTGATGCTGTTTAGCGGTCGTTATGGATCAGCAGCCGTTTTCCGACCGGATGTACTGCATGGGATTGACGCGCCTGCGGTCCTTATGGACCTCGTAGTGCAGGTGGTTTCCAGTGGTTCTCCCCGTCATGCCCACACGTCCGATGATATCGCCGCGCTTAAGTTCCTCGCCCTTCTTCACCAGGATGGCGGAAAGATGACCGAAGCGGGTCTTGTATCCGTTCAGGTGGTCCACGTCGAGGTACAGGCCGTACCGGGGGTCCACGCCGGTCCGGGCCACGACGCCGCCTGCCGGCGACTTGACCGGGGTCCCGGGGGCCGCGGCGATATCGATCCCGTGGTGCATGGTGTAGAGACCGGTGAAGGGGTCGGTCCGCAGGCCGTACCGGCTGGTAATCACGCCGGTCACCGGAGTGATCGAGGGAACGAACTGCCAGCGGTCGTCGACCTCGCGGATCTGCTGCTCGATATCCTCCATGCTCCTGAGCGAAAGACTCGATCTGCGCCGGGAAGTTTCCATCTCGGAGTGCAGCCTGGTAGCCCGGTAATAGGGCGAATCGGGCGCGAATCCCGGATCCGGCGACGGGGCTGGTCCACCCACACCCACCTGGCGGATATCCGGATGGATGCTTGGAAGTCCCGCGATGAGCCGGGCGTTCTCTTCCGATGCGATGAGCGATTCCAGCCTGGTCTTGTTCGACTGGCTGGACTGCTCCAGGATCCTGATCTCTTCGTGCATGCTGCCGTGTCGGTATTCGGCAAGCCATGACCGCGCACCGGAGTACACGACGCCCGTTACCATGAGCAACGTGCCCAGCATGACGGCGATCGGCAGTTCGGATATATGAACCGTTCTATCCCCGAAGTGCAAGACCAGCAGCCCGGTCGGCATTCGGCGTTTTATCAAAACTTCGATTCCTGAAACTATTGCCAGGCAAAATAGTTGCCGGACAAATCTTAGTCTATGCGATTAAACCACTTATCGCGACTATATGTCACCTAAAATGAAGCGTACCGCGCCTCGTGTCAAACTTTTTTTGAGGTTTTTCCGTCAACCGGACGCCGGCTCACAGGCCCCTTTCCGGGAAGAACCAGTTTGACGGATCGAGGATGCGACCCTCGTAGTGGACCTCGTAATGTATGTGGTATCCGCTGGTCTTTCCGGTCATTCCGACCAGCCCGATGATCTCCCCGCGTTCCACCCGTTTCCGGCGTTCGACCAGCACTTCGGAGAGGTGGCCGTATCGCGTCACGTACCCGTTCTGATGGTTGATGTCCACGTACCTGCCGAGGCTCGCGTTCACGCCGGTCCGTGAGACCACGCCGTACGCCGTGGCCCGAACCGGCTCGTCCTTGTTCGCGGCGATGTCCAGTCCGCCGTGCACGCGCACCTCGTCGCTCAGCAGGTTACGCGTCGTACCGAAGGGTCTCGATACCGGTCCCTGCACCGGCGAGATGATGGGGATGTCGCGCCAGTAGGTTTCGTCGGCCCTGGACGCCGCTTCGACGGACCGCAGGCTGGCCAACTCCGCGCGGGTTTCGTCCAGTAACCGATCGATACGTCCGTCGATCCGGTCTATGGCCGCGTCGGGGGATTCGGACCTCTCGATGGATGCCGGGGCCGGCGGGAACTCTTCGTTGCCGGCAACCGGGCCATGCTGACCAAGCGGATCGGGCGCATCGGGGCCGTGGACGATCTTGTCGATATCCGCCGCGCGTTCCGACAGGTTCTCAATCCGCGATTCGAGCGTACCGTCCAACTCATGCAGGGCGCTCAACTGCTCCCGCAGCCGGTTGTTCTCCCGCTCCCGTTCCGTCAGGGCGCCGTCGTCCATCAGGGTCGTCAGGTAGGACGCGCCGATATGCCATCCGGCCAGCATCAGAAGCACGAGGACGGCGAGACCGGCCAGGACCGAAAGGAGGCCGTACTCCCGGGCTTCGTCCCGGGCATTGGCCGGCAAATGTATGAATGAAACGAACTTTCTTCGCAGCATATCGTTCTCCGCGCCCCGTCGGCCGGTACGGCGCTGCCGCGGGCGGATATGCGGCGGGGTGTCCGGGGTGGATCCCGCCGCGCCGGAGATGGGGATCGATCAGTTCAGATAGGCCCGGAGCTTCTGGCTTCGGGAGACGTGGCGAAGCCTGCGCAGCGCCTTTTCCTTGATCTGGCGCACACGCTCCCTCGTAAGACTGAACCGCGTCCCGATTTCCTCGAGGGTATAGGATCTTTCCATGTTTATGCCGTAATACAACGCGATCACGGCCGCCTCCCGCTTGGTCAGAGACCCGAGCGCCCTGAAGATCTCATCTTTGAGCGCATCCACCATGAGCGTTTCGTCCGGTGCATCCTGGTCGTCGTCCTCGATGAGGTCCAGCAACCGGTTGTCTTCACCCGCCTTGAGCGGCGCGTCCAGCGACACGTGGCGGCTCGCGATGCGCATCGTGTCCTTCACGTCGCCGGGATTCATGTCCAGCTCCTCGGCGATCTCCTCGGTGCTGGGCTCGCGTCCAAACTCCTGCTCGAATTCACTGGAAAGCCGGCCTATCTTGTGGAGCGTGCCGACCCGGCTCAGCGGAAGCCGCACGATGCGGGACTGCTCGGCGAGCGCCTGGAGTATGGACTGCCGGATCCACCAGACCGCGTAGGAAATGAACTTGAATCCCTTGGTCTCGTCGAACCGCTTGGCCGCCTTGATCAGCCCGATATTGCCTTCATTGATCAGGTCGGACAGGGAAAGGCCCTGGTTCTGGTACTGCTTGGCCACGCTGACCACGAACCGGAGATTGGAGGACGTAAGCTTCTCCAGCGCCTTCTGGTCGCCGGCCCGGACCGACCGGGCCAGTTCGGATTCTTCTTCGGCCATCAGAAGCGGCACGTTGCCGATCTCCTGCAGGTAGAGATCGAGAGACCGGTCTTCCGTCGCCGCCGTATGGGTTTTCGTAATAGTACTCACGTGCTGTGACAACTCCTGTTTATCCGTTTGACTTCGGGGCCGTTTCCGTCCCCACTTAACCGGAATCCCCGCCCGATCGGACGTTCCGGGCGATCCAGGCGGTCCGGCACACGCTGCCGAAAAACCGGCAAGTTTACTAATATACATAAAATAGGAAAGTTGTCAACAAAAAACAGGCGGGCAGAGGTCGCCGCGTCAACCGGGCAGGGCCGCCAGGGTGCCCTGCTCGTCGAACTCCAGCGGACCGCGGCGGTCCGTGATTTCGATGTCCTCCCGATCGGCCAGTTCGTCGGACAGGGCCTCGGAAACCTCGACGCGTCCGAGTGAAAGCGTGTTCCGGATACGGACGGCGCGTCCCTCGCCGGGCGGTTTCATGCCGATGGTGGAGAAAGCGGCCTCGATGACCTCGCGGTCCGTGTCCAGGAACACGGGGATGCGGGATTTCTGCGGACTCATGCCCGTGATGGAGTTAACGTAGGTATACCGGTGGTTGATCTTGTCCACCAGGCGGCGGGTGGTGAAATCGGCCAGCCCGATGCCCACGGCGTTGCCCTCGCTCTCGGGCGTCAGGTCGCGGACAACGATCCGCAGGATCCGCGGGTTCGCGGGCTCGGTCTCGAAATTCTGCATGCGCCGGCCGATGATGTTCGTGTCCATTCCAGTCCCGCTGATATTCTTGCCCATCTCGTCGACGATCAGGATGTCGATGTCGTCGGAAGGCAGGCGGGGCATGAGGCGCTGCGCCTCTTGGAACAGCCGCCGTTCTTCCTGCTGCAGGACACCCGCCGGGACGCCGATGAGGTGCGCGGTCTGGTCGTAGGCGTTCTCGATGATGGCCAGCCCGAAGGTCACGGGCGCGTGCTCGAGCACGTGCTGCGACACGGTCGTGATCATGTGTTCGAATCCGTATTCGAAGACCGCGCCGTGATAGTAGCTGGCGCCTTTCTGCTTGCCCAGACCGATGGCCAGCATCTTCATGAGGCCGCTGCCGACCGAGCCCTTGAAGTCCGTGTGGGGTTTTACGCGGTTGACCACCACGATGTGGTCGGCGTCGAGGGCGTTTCGGTCCAGGTAGACCGGAAGACCGTCCGCGGTCTCGCCGAGACTCGCCGGCTCGATGTCGGAGCGGATGGGACATCCCGTCGCCGCTTCGTGTATGCCGTAGTTCTCCAGTACCCGGCGCTGGCCTTCCGATGTCGCCCCGCCGTGGCTGCCCATGGCCGGCACGACGAAGGGTTTCAGGCCGGCCTTTGCCAGGGCGGCGACCACACTCTTCACGATGGTCGCGATGTTGCCGATCCCCCGGCTGCCGGTGGCGACGGCCACCGTGGACCCGGCGCGCAGGCCCGTCTCCTCGATCATGCGGGCGACCTCCCCTTCGGCCGTTCCGGTGATGTCCTCGACGAAGGGTGCGTCGAACCGCTGGCGTATCTCCCTGAATGCGGGCAGTTTCATGTGGAGTCCTCCGTTTGGTCAGATTCCGTCGACGAACCGTCCGGGGTTCAGCGTGCCCTTCGGGTCGAAACGGTTTTTGAGCACTTCCATGATGTGCCGGTTCCCGCGGGTCGAACCCCAGACGCCGACCCGTTCCTTCAGGGCGGCGGGAGCGTGTTCCACCACGAAGACGCCCTGTTCTTCCGAAGCGTTCCGCAGGGTCTCGATCAAGCTCGCCAGCCCATCGTAATCCGATTCCCGGAACGTCCCGTCCCGGTAGAAGACGAAGGCCACGTGACCGCTCGCGAAGTGAGAAAGCAGGCCGCAGCCGATGGACAGGCGCCGGCAGCCTTCGTCCGCCAGCCGGAAGAGCGCTTCCACCCCGTCCGGCGTGACGCCGGCCCGGCAGGTCACCCCGGGCCCCATGCCCTGGGGTAGAAGACCGCCTCCTGGAAAAGCCCGCAACCCGTCCAGCACCCGTCGGTATCCGTCTCCGTCCACGGTCTTAACTGCGGCCGCCCCCGAATCCCGGAAGATCCGCTCGCATTCCCCGGCCTGCCAGTCCACCGTCTCATCCGTGCCGATCATGCCCGCGACGACCGCGAAGTCCCGATCGTCTCGGAGGGTGCCGTTCCCGGCGAGAAGGGTGCAGGTGGCGGGACTGGCCACTTCCAGGAAGGAGGGCATGACCTCCGAATCCATGACCCGGAAGGCGCATTCGGCCGCTTCCCCGATCCCCGCCATGGTTCCGATGAGCAGTCTACCCGACGCCGGCAGGGGCTGCAGCTTCAGGTTTACTTCCGCCAGGATGCCGAGCGTACCGAGCGAACCGATGTACATCTTGTTCAGGTCGTAACCCGCCACGTTCTTGACGACCTGCCCCCCGGACCGGACGACAGTGCCGTCCGCCTGGACCACCCGGGCGCCGATGACCAGGTCCCTGGCCGTGCCGAAGGCTGTCCGGAGCACGCCCGAGGCATTGGTGGCGAGCACCCCGCCCAGAGTCCCCGCGTCGCCGTGGGGCGGGTCCAGCGGCAGGTACTGGCCTCGTTCCCCCAGCCCGGCCTGCAGTCCGGCCATGGTGATGCCGGCCTCCACCGTGGCCGTCTGGTCCGCGGGTTCGTGCGCGACGATCCGGTTCAGGCGTTCCAGGGACACCACGATATCCGCGCGGGAGGGCGGATGGCCGAAGTCCATCTTGGTGCCGCCGCCCCGCGGGATCACGGCGTAACCCAGTTCCGAGGCCATCTGCACGGTGGCCGCGAGGGATTCCAGGCTTCCCGGGGCCACGACGGCCGAGGGCACGACCCCTTCCACGGCATAGGAGGCCAGCGCTTCCCGGCTCGCCGGTGCATAGCCGTCCACGAGAGATCCGAGTCTGCAGTGCAGCACCTCATCGGGCATGGGGGAACCTGTGTGCCATCGAGTCTATAGCAGTGCCGCCTGGCGGTTGGTGTATTTCAGCTCTGCCGTTCCGCATCCGATGCAGGAGCGGTTCGTGGGAAACATCTTGCCGGGGTTGCTGAGGTTCTCCTCGTCGAACACCGCTTTGACGGTCTCCATGGCCTCGATATCCGTTTCATTGAAAATCAGGGGCATCAGGTCGACTTTTTCGTATCCGATGCCGTGTTCCCCGGTTATGGACCCGCCCAGGTCGACGCAGGCCCGCAGTATCTCGTTACTGGCCTCCACGGTCTTCCGCGCCTGCTCCTCGTCGCGGTCGTCGTACGCGATACAGGGATGGATGTTGCCGTCCCCTGCGTGGAATACATTGCCGATCAGCAGTTCGTATTTCCCGGCCGTCGCCTGGATGACCCGCATGATGTCCGGGATCTTCGTGCGCGGGACCACGCCGTCCTGCACGTAGTAGCTGGGACTCAGGCGCCCCATGGCACCGAAGGCACGCTTGCGGCTCATCCACAGCAGGGCGCGTTCCTTGTCGTCCTCCGCGGTGCGGATATCGCGGGCCTGGTTCTCCCGGCAGACTTCGGCCACCGCTTCGGCCTGGGTGTCCAGGCCCGCCTCGTGCCCCTCGAGTTCGATGATCAGCACGGCTTCGGCGTCCAGGGGAAATCCGAAATGGTAGGCCGCCTCGATGGCGCCGATGGCGACCTTGTCGATCATTTCGAGGGCCGACGGGACGATCCCTCGGGCGACGACGCCGGCGACGGCGCGCGATGCGTCTTCCACCTGGTCGAACACCACCAGGAACGTCCGCCAGGCCTGGGGAAGGCGGGTCAGCTTGACCCACGCCCGCGTAACGATGCCCAGCATACCCTCGGATCCGATCAGGAGACCGCGCAGGTCGTAACCCACGGCGTCCTCCGCCTTGCCGCCGAACCAGGTGATCCGCCCGTCCGGCAGCACCACTTCCACGCCCAGGGTGTGATTGGTCGTGACCCCGTACTTCAGGGTGTGCGGACCGCCCGAGTTCTCGGCGATGTTGCCTCCGATGGTACAGGCGTACTGGCTCGAGGGGTCCGGCACGAAGTGATAGCCCTGCTTTCCGGTCTCCTTCGACAGGTGCAGGTTGACCACGCCGGCTTCCACCAGCGCACGCTGGTTGCGGAAGTCGACCTCCACGATGCGGTTCATTTTGGTCAACGCGATCATGACCCCGCCGTCGGGCGGCAGGCTCCCGCCGCTCAGGCCGGTGCCCGCGCCGCGCGCCACGAAGGGAATCCGCGCTTCGTGGAGAATCCGGACCACGGCGGCGACGTCCTCCGTCGTGGTGGGGTAGACGACGGCGTGCGGGACGTTCCGGTCGATGGTCAGCCCGTCGCATTCGTAGACGATCAACTGGTCCGGTGCGTCGATGACGTTCTCCCGGCCCAGCACGGCCGCGAGCCTTTCAACGAGCTGGTCTTTGTTCATCGGTCGCCTCCGTGCCCCGTGCCTGCGCGGCACCCGGCGGCCGCGAAGCCGCGCACCGGGTCAGGTTGCCCCCAACGCTACGACCGTGTCAGGTCGAGGAACTCCATCCGGGTACTGCGATCGTCCCTGAACACGCCGAGCATGGCGCTCGTCGTCGCCTTGGAGTGCTGTTTCTCCACGCCGCGCATCATCATGCAGAGGTGGCCGGCTTCCATGACAACGGCCACCCCCTGGGGATCGAGACAGGTCTGCAGGGTCTGGGCGATCTGGGAGGTCAGGCGTTCCTGCAACTGAAGCCTCCGCGCGAAGACGTCCACGATACGGGGGATCTTGCCCAACCCGATGATTTTGCCGTTGGGAATGTAAGCGATATGGCACTGGCCGAAGAAGGGCAGCAGATGGTGCTCGCACAGCGAAAAGAACTCGATGTCCTTCACCAGCACCATCTCGTCGTAATCCTCTTCGTAGATAGCGCCGTTTATGACGGATTCAATGCTTTTATCATAACCCTGGGTCAGAAACCGCAGGGACTGCGCCACGCGCAGGGGCGTGCGCCTGAGACCGTCCCGGTCCGGGTCCTCGCCGATCTCCGCGAGCAGCGACCTCGTCAATCCCTCGATCGGGTCCATCGTGGTTACCGGTCCTCCTCGCCATAGTACTCGAAAGCGTTCTTGGACGTCTCCACCAGGCGAATCCGGTAGAGCGAGGGGGTATCGAAGAATGGAAGGAGCCGCTTCCAGATCACCCTGAGCAGTTCCTCCGAAGTTGGATTGACCGTCCTGAATTCCTCCAGGTCACGGTTCAGGTGGCGATGGTCGTAGCGATCCACGACTTCCTTTTGCAGGACGTCATCGAAAAGCCCCATGTCGATGACCGTCCCGGTCTTCTCGTCCACCGGGCCGCGGACCGTCACCTCCAGCTCATAGTTGTGTCCGTGGCCGTGGGGATTGTTGCACTTACCGAATATACGCACGTTTTCTTCGTCGCTCAACCTTATACTGTGCAGGCGGTGGGCAGCGTTGAACTCGACGGATCTCGTGACGTGGACCATGCTGTCGTCTCCGGTGTATGCAATGTTTCTCGTGCGGCTCTCGCGCAGCAGGACGCGCTTGAGTTCGCACGGTCCGGTACCGCCTTCCAGCGCGTGCCAGAGGTATCGGACGAGCCTTTCGCTGGTCGGCGCCGGACCTTCCAGGGCACCGTGATCGTGGTTCAGGTGGCTCAGGTCCAGCGGTTCGATCACGGCGCGCAGCAACCGCTTGACCTCGGTCAGGTTCAGGACCACGCCGGTCCGGGGATCGACCGGCCCCCCGAAGGTGAATTCGGCTTCGTAGTCGTGACCGTGGCCCGAGCCGACGGCGCAGGAGCCGTACACCCGCCGGTTCCTGGCCTCCGTCCACCCCGGGTTGCGGCACAGGTGCGCCGCCGAGAACCGGGTTTTTCGCGTAATGAGCATCATGCGGTCGGGTGCGGCGGCCGACGGGTTACAACACTTCGACTGCCCTGTCGGCACGCGACGGCCGATGAGTTACAACGCTTTGACAGCCGCCTCCGTCACGGTCCGGACGGCTTCTTGGAGCGTGCCGTTGTACGTTACGCCCGCGGCGTTCTTGTGGCCGCCGCCGCCCAGGGCCACGGCGACCTGGTTGACGTCGGTTTCCGGCCGGGACCGCAAGCTGATCTGGACCGTACCTTCCTTGCCTTCCACGAATATGATCCCGATCTCGACGCCGGCGATGGTCATGGTCACGTCCACGAACCCGCTCGTGTCCGACGACCGGGCGCCGGTTTCCTCGATCATGGACCGCGTAACGGTCAGCCAGGCGACGCGGCCGCGTCCGGTGAACTGAATGTTCGAAAGCGCGCGGCCCATGAGCCGGGTACGGGCGCCCGTGTTCCGGTTGTAGATCTGGTCGTAGACCCGGGACGGGTCGACGCCCGTGGAGAGGAGTTTGGCCGCGACGATATGGGCGCACGGCGCGCTCCTGGCGAAGCGGAACGACACGGTATCGGTCAGGATGCCCGTGTACAGCGCGTCCGCCGCCCTCGGCGTGAGCGGCGCGCCGATCGAGTCTATCAGATCGTAAACCAGTTCAGCCGTTGAGGATGCCTTCGTGTCGATCACCGACAAAGGCGTGATCAGTTCAGTGTAGGGATGGTGGTCGATCACGATCTTGACCGCCGACGATTCCTCCAGCGGCTTCCGCAACCTCCCCAGCCGGTCCCAGCCGTTGGCGTCCACGATGACGACCACGTCCGCGGCGGCGAGGCGCTCAGATTCATCCTCCGAAGCGGGTGCGAGGATTTCACCGTCGGGGTCGAGCCAGGTATAGGCGGCGGGAATGGCGTCGTTCATGGCGACGACGGCGTCCTTCCCCAGCGCCTTCAGACACTCGTAGACCCCCAGGGCCGATCCGACCGAATCCCCGTCGGGATTGACGTGGCTGGAGATCACGAAGGACTGGTTCGATGCGATGACTGCCTTGACTTCATCCCACATGGCGATCTTCCATGGATCGGTCCGGTCGACGTCGCGCAGCGCTTCTTCGCCGGACGCCCGGTCCGCCCGGTGTCCGTGACGCCTCTTTGCCGGGCTTCGGTCCGCGGCGTCGCGTGGCACCTTTTCGCCGGTATTCGGTCCGCGTCGTCGCGTGACACCCTACGCCGGGTTTCGGTCCGCAATGCGCGCCCTGATTCCGCCTGGGTCCGCCGTATCGGGTGATCCGGCGTGCCGGTAGGAAACCCCGATAATAAAGATCGGCCGCTTTTCATGTCAAGGTTTATTGTTGATCCTGAGCGGATCGAAATCGGGTTAAATAGTTGATAAATAAGTGTTTTAATTGACACGCCGACGGCCGGCCGGTAGTATGCATGGGATCCGGGGAAACGCCCGGCTTCAACGTATTGCCGCCTTCCGGGCGGACCAGGCCTTCCCCACAGCCTTCCGATCGGCAAACGCCCATGTCGTACGCACTTGTCCTGTTCATGAAAGCTCCGAGACCGGGGACCGTGAAAACCCGGTTGACGCCGCGGGTAACGATGAACGAGGCCGCGGAACTCTACCGCGCCTTCATCCTGGACACGCTGCACCTGGCCCAGCGGACCGACGCCGCTTCCCTCTTCGTGGCCTGGACGCCCGACGACGGACGGGCGGAACTCGGATCCGCCCTGGGAGATCCCGACGTGAACTGGCTTCGTCAGCGTGGCAGCCATCTGGGGGAACGGTTGTCGAACGCCTTCGCATCCTTCCGGCAAGACGGATGGAAAAAGACCGTCGTGCTGGGTGGTGACAGTCCCCTCCTCCCCCGGGATTACGTCGAAGAGGCTTCCGAGGCACTGGACCGGCACGACGTCGTGCTCGGTCCCGCCGACGATGGAGGTTATTACCTGATCGGACTGGGCGGATCGGGCATACCAGGCGGGCCAGGCGGACCAGGCGGACCAGGCGGACCAGGCAGTCCTGACGGTCCGGGACGCCGGAAAAACGTCTCGGACCGGTACGACCGACTGTTCGAATCCATACACTGGGGCACCGGCCGCGTGCTGGGTCAGACCCGGGCGGCCATCCGGGCAAGCGGTTTTTCATGCCACGAACTCCCGGCCTGGCACGACGTGGACCGTCCCGCTGACCTGGACCGGCTCGCTCGGGAAATACGGATGCTGCGCGCCGGCGGCGACCACCTGACCGGCCGATGCACGGAAACCGCGCTCGCCGCGGTGAGCAGGGAAGGGAAGGACCGATGAGCCCCGGCCGGGAAACACAGCAACGTCTTTTTGCCCGTCTGCCTTCCGTGCGCCTGGTGCAAGGCGAATCCCGCATCGAGGCGCTGCGCGGCCGGTACGAGACGGGACAGATCGACGCCGCGATCCGGAAGGCGCTGCGCGACGCGCGGGACCGGATCCGGCATCGTCCCCCGGCGAAAGAAGGGGACGGATTCGTGGAAGGGGACGGATTCGCGCCGGAGCGCTTCGCCGAACGGGCCGCCGCGTGCCTGGAGAGTGAAGCCCATTCGGCGGATGGGGTACTGATCAACGCCTCCGGCATCCTCTTCCTTCCGCTTGCGCGGGACCCCTACGCCGGAACGGCCGCCGGGAGCGCCTCGAGGCTGGCCCTCACCCTCGCGGCTTACGAAGAGGACGGCCGTACCGCCGGACTCGTGCGCGATTTGACCGGCGCCGAAGACGTACTGGTCTGCCGGTCCGTCGCCGACGCCTTCCTCCTGGCCGTCCGGGCGCTCGCGGGACGGGCGGAAGTGGTCATCGGCCGCAGCCAGGCGGGATTGATCGACGCGCCTTACGAGGATCGGCCCGTGAACCCGGTGTCGCTCTGCGCGCTCGCCGGCGCCACGATGGTCGAGACCGGCGCGACCAACAAGACCCGACTGTCCGACTACCGGCGCGCGGTGGGAGACCGGACCGCACTGATCGTCACGGCCCGTCCGTCCACCTGCGCCCTTCGAGGTTTCACCGAGGAATCGGCTCCGGAGGAGATCGTCCGGGCCGGAGCGGACTCCGGTGCGACGGTGCTGCATCTGGCCGGCGATACGACGTTGCGCCCGGTCCCTTCCGCCCCGTTCGCGGCCAGGAGCTCGGTCGCCGATGCCGTGCGGTCCGGCATGCCGCTGACTATCGCGGCCGGCGGCGGCCTGATCGGAGGCCCGCCCTGCGGACTGCTGATCGGGACGCGACGGGTCATCGCGCGATTGAAAGCGCACGGCACCTGGCCGTCGGCGCAGGCCTCCCGCCACGTAAGGGCGGGATTCGACGCGCGGCTGGCGGAACTGGCCGAAGGCTCCTGCGACCTCGCATGCCATCCGGCGGCCCACATGCTCGCCTCGTCCGGGGAGGAGGTAGGCGCCCGCGCCCGCCAACTGTTCGATCGCCTTTCGGAAGACGGCCGGATCCGCGGGGTGTGTGCCGTGATCGAAAGCCGGGCGTATCTCACGGCGTATCGCCTCCCCGCCGACGGCTTGCCCGGTTACGCCGTCTGCATACGCCGACCGGGCGGCAATCCCGGCGGCCTGGCGGCCCGGTGGCTGAAGGGCACCCCGCCGCTGCTGGCCGAATGCGGCCGGGACCGGGTCCGGATCGACATGCGGGGCGTGGCGCGGCACCGCATCGCCGACGTGGCGCGAATCGTGCGGTCCGGCCTGTAACTTTCCGGTTTATAACTTATGGATATAATAATACTTGTAAGGGAACGGCGGTCCGGATATATTCGAACCGTACCACCGCAATCCGCAATCTTTCAACCGGAACAACGTGATTTTGCAAACAGAGCAAGTCGTATCCGACGTAATCCATGTCGGCAAGCGGATGTATGACCGGGGATACGTAGCCTCGAACGACGGAAACCTGAGCGTTCGACTGTCCGAAGACCGATTGCTGATCACGATGACCGGGGTGAGCAAGGGTTTCCTGGACCCGGACAAATTCGTGATCGTCGACTACGACGGCGCGGTGATCTCGGGGATGCACGAGCCGTCGTCAGAGATGAAGATGCACCTGATGGTGTACCGGGAGCGTCCGGACGTGCACGCCGTGGCCCACGCCCATCCCCCGGCCGCGACAGGATTCTCGGTGGCCGGCGTGCATCTTCCCGACGCCCTGCTGCCCGAGGTGATCGTCTCCCTGGGTTTCGTACCCATCGCGCCCTACGGGACACCGGGGACCATGGAACTGGTCGAATCGCTCCGGGGATTCGTGCGGAACCACGACGCGGTTCTGCTGGAAAACCACGGCGCACTGACCCTGGGTCCGGACATCGTTTCGGCCTATCACAAGATGGAAACCATGGAGCACTGCGCGCAGATCGCCCTCGTGGCGCGCATGCTCGGCCAGGTCAACTCCATCGACCAGGAGAACGTGGACAAGCTGCACCGCCTGTACGGCCGGCCCTGTTCATCCGGCGGAAACGAAGGATACCGGACCGAGGAACGTACATGACGACAACGCGCAGAGAACTGGTCAATGAAATCAGCGAGACGCTGGGACTGAAAAAGACGCAGATCTATCCCGTGATCGACGCGCTCTTCGAAATCATGCGGGAGAACCTGGTCGAGGGCAACCGGATCGAGATCAGGGGATTCGGCGCGCTGGAGATCAGGAATACCCGCCCCAAGCCGGCGGCCCGCAATCCCCGGACCGGCTACACCATCGAGGTTCCGGCCCGCCGGAAAGCCAAGTTCAAACCCGGCAAGATCCTGAAAGAAGCCTTGCGCGCCCAGCGGAAGCGTCGGGAATAACCGGCCGACGCGCGGGAATCGACGCACCCACGCCAATCAGCGAGACATGCCTCCCTATTACCCGGTCGGCAAGCTGCCCGCGGAAGACCTGGACCGCATCCTGCGCCGCTATGCTTCCAGCTCCGACCCGAGACTGCTCGTGGGCCCGGGCATCGGCCGGGACGCGGCGGTCATCTCATTCGGTTCCAGCGTACTCGTCTCGAAAACCGACCCCATCACCTTCGCCACCGAGGAAATCGGCTGGTACGCCGTCAACATCAACGCCAACGACGTCGCCGCCATGGGCGCGGCGCCCCGGTGGTTTCTCTCGACCATACTGCTTCCGGAAGATAAAACCGACGCCGGCCTGGTGGACCGCATTTTCTCCGGCCTGGGCGACGCCTGCCGCGAACTTGGCATCACCCTCTGCGGCGGACACACCGAAATCACCCACGGCCTGGACCGGCCGCTGCTCATCGGGCAGATGCTGGGGGAAACGACGGCCGACGGCTATGTCTCGGGCGACGGTGCCCGGGTGGGCGACCGGATCCTGCTGACCAAGGGGATCGCCATCGAGGCGACGGCGCTGATCGCCATGGAAAAAAGCGACGAGGTCCGGACGCGATTTTCCGACGGGTTTCTCGAGACCTGCAGGCGGTACCTCAGGCAGCCCGGCCTCAGCGTGGTCAGGGAAGCCCGCCTCGCCATGGAGACCGGCGGGGTCCACGCCATGCACGATCCCACGGAGGGCGGACTCGCGTCGGGACTGCGGGAGATCGCGGTCGCTTCCGGGGTAGGCCTGCTCATCGAGGAAGACCGGCTTCCGTTGCTGCCCGAATCGGAGGCCCTCTGCGCGTTCTATGGCCTGGATCCCCTGGGCGTCATCGCGTCCGGCGCCCTGCTCATCGTGGTGGAGGCGGACCGTGCGGAGCCCCTGGCGGCCCGCCTTGGCGAAGCCGGCATCCCGGTCGCCGAGATCGGGTCCATACAGCCTCCCGGGTTCGGAATCCGGATCAGGAGCAAGGGTGAAATCACCGATCTCCCGGCCTTCGACCGGGATGAAATCGGCAAGGTGTTCGAAGCGACGTAACGCCGTCCGGGACCGCTAAAAACACTTGCATGCGGACCCCCGGAAGCTTAGATTTGGACAGCGAAAACCGAAAAGTACGGTATACGGCCAAGGGTCGTTCTTCGGCCCGGTTCCAATCACATCTTCGCATTCCTTCAGGAGCGCATCATGGAAAAAGTGATGGAAATCATCGTTTTCCTCATGAAGCACATGCAGGATGAAAAAGGCCGATTCAACGATATCGCCGACGTCTCCCAGACCCTGGTCGGCCACGGCTATACCCAGCAGGAGGTCAACACGGCCTTCGCCTGGCTGTTCGACCGCCTCCAGGCGCAGGCGGAAGTCGTGGTCGATCCGACCAAGCCGCTCCAGCCTAAACCCAACCGGATTCTGCACGCCGTGGAACAACTGATGATCCAGCCGGACGCGTACGGCTACCTGCTGGAGCTTCGCGAACTGGACCTGATCACCGATACCCAGACCGAACTGATCATCGAACGGGCCATGCTGACGGGCGCCCGTTTCGTCACCCGGGATGATATCAAAACCATCGCCGCACCGATCCTGCTCGAGTCGGAATCCGGCCAGGTCATGATCTGGCTGCCCGACGACCTCGAAGAGGGCATCATCGGGAACTGAAGTCCGACTCTCCTTCATCTCCAGCGCGACTACTTTCACGCAACTACTTTCAAACATGTCCAAATCACTCGTTATCGTGGAGTCCCCGGCCAAGGCCCGTACGATCAAGAAATACCTGGGCAAGGATTTCGAGATCATGGCGTCCGTGGGCCATGTCCGGGACCTGCCGCCCAAGAGCCTGGGCGTCGACGTCCAGAACGGTTTCCAACCCGAATACGTAACGATCCCGGGGAAGGAAAAGGTCGTGAAAGACCTCCGCAGCGCGGCACGGACGGCCGATCAGATCTTCCTCGCGACCGACCCCGACCGGGAGGGCGAGGCCATCGCATGGCACGTGGCCAGCCAGTTGGGCAACAGCAAGAAGGAAGTGGGGCGGGTGCTCTTCCACGAGATAACCCCGGGGGCGGTGCGGACGGCGATTGACAGGCCCGTGTCGATCGACATGCAGAAAGTCAACGCCCAGCAGGCGCGCCGCGTCATGGACCGTCTCGTCGGGTACCAGGTCAGTCCCTTCCTCTGGAAGACGATCACCGGCGGACTGAGCGCGGGCCGGGTACAGTCGGTGGCGCTGCGGCTGATCTGTGAACGGGAAGTGGAAATCGAGAAGTTCAAGGTCGAGGAATACTGGTCCATTACGGCCCACCTCCGGTCGGAGGGGGACGTCGTGTTCCCGGTCAAGCTGATCCGCGTGGACGGAGAGAAGTTCAACCTGCCCGACGAGAAGTCGGCCCGGGCACTGATCGAGGACCTGCGTGGGAAGACCTTCGAAATCGAGGGCATCACGCGGAAGCGCACGCAGCGCAATCCCTATCCGCCCTTCATCACCAGCACCCTGCAGCAGGACGCGGCCAGGCGCCTCCGGTTCACCACCCAGAAGACCATGATGATCGCCCAGCAGCTGTACGAAGGCATCGAGCTGGGCGACGAGGGGGCCATCGGGCTGATCACCTACATGAGGACGGATTCGACCCGGATCGTGGACGAGGCGATCGCGGCCGTCCGGGAACTGATCGGCCAGGTCTATGGCGACGAATACGTCCCCCCCAAGCCGCGGAGGTTCAAGACCAAGCCGGGCGTCCAGGACGCCCACGAGGCGATCCGGCCCACGGCGGTGGACCGCAGCCCGGAGAAGATGAAGCCCTTCCTGACGAAGGACCAGTACAGGCTGTATGAACTGGTCTGGCTGCGCTTCGTGGCGTCCCAGATGCGTCCGGCCCGGTTCGACGTGACCACCGTGGACATCCGGTCCGGGAAGTACCAGTTCCGCGCCACTGGTACCGTGCCGACCTTCGCGGGGTTCCTGAAGGCTTATGAAGAGCCGGTCGACGAGGACGCGGAAGGCAAGGACGACGAGAAATCCCTGCCCGAGCTGCGGAAGGACGAGAAACTCGCCCTGGAGAAGCTCGAACCCAGGCAGCACTTCACCCAGCCCCCGCCCAGGTACACCGAAGCGAGTCTCGTCAAGGAACTCGAAGTCCGGCAAATCGGCCGGCCGAGCACCTATGCCCAGATCATCAGCACGCTGCGCATGCGAAAGTACGCGGCCATGAAAGCGGGCCGGTTCACGCCGACGGACCTCGGCATGGCCGTAAACCGGATCCTGGTCATGGCCTTCCCGGACCTGTTCGACGTGGCGTTCACCGCGAAGATGGAGGACGCGCTGGACCGCATCGAAACCGGGGAACTGGACTGGACCGGCACCCTGGTGGACTTCTACCAGCCCTTCAACGAGCGGCTGCAGTCCGTAAACGCCCAGCGGTCGGAGCTGAAGAGCACGCTGACTGAGGAGACGGACGAGAAATGCGAGAAATGCGGCAAGCCCATGGTCATCCGATGGGGCCGCAACGGCCGGTTCATGGCGTGCGGAGGGTTTCCGGCATGCCGGAACACCCGGCCGATGAACGGCGAAGAGAACGCCGACCTGAACACCGATGAAGTATGCGGGAAGTGCGGCGAGAAAATGGTCGTGAAGACCGGCCGGTACGGCCCGTTCCTGGCGTGCAGCGGATATCCCCGCTGCCGTGAGACGCGGCCGGTCAACCTCGGGGTCGACTGCCCGGAAGGAGGCTGCGGCGGGTTCCTCACGGCGCGCCGGTCGCAGAAGGGCCGGAACTTCTACGGATGCAGCAACTACCCCAAATGCCGTTTCGTGGTGTGGGACAAGCCGGTCGACCGCCGCTGTCCCCGGTGCGATTATCCCCTCATGGTCGAGAAACAAGAACGGTCCGGCCGTGAAGCGCTCCAGTGCCCGTCATGCAAGCATCGCGTCCGGGCCGCCGAGTCGCAGCCCGACGGTACCGGGCAGGAGGACCAGACAGACCAGGTTGGCCGGGCGGACCAGGCGGGACAGGCCGGTCCGACCCTTCAGGAGGCTTGACCGATCATGGAGAAACTGGTCAGTGAATTTCTCGATCATCTCGAGATCGAGCGCAATTACTCCCGGCATACCCGGTCGGCCTATGCCGGCGATCTGGGCCAATTCCAGTCTTTCCTCTCCGAAGACGGCGGCGGCGATCCGCCGGACCCGGAATCCATCGACAAGTCCGTGGTGCGGGGGTTCCTGCACCACCTGCACCGGGAAGGCTTCAGCAGGCGGACCATCGCGCGACGTTTCGCGGCCGTGCGGTCCTTCTTCCACTACCTCTGCCGGGAAGGGGTCGTTTCCTCCAACCCGTGCGTCTACCTGACCACACCGAAATGGGACCGCCACCTGCCCCGGTTCCTGGACAAGAGCCAGGTGGAAGCCCTGCTCGGTCAGCCCGACCGCGGCCGGCTGCTCGGGCTGCGGGACGTGGTCATCCTGGAGCTGCTTTACGGAGCGGGCATGCGGTTGTCGGAGCTCGTCGGGCTCGACGTCGGCGCGATCGAAATGACGGAGGAACGGATCCGCGTGATCGGGAAGGGGGACAGGGAACGCATCGTGCCGCTGGGCGGGCCGGCGCTGTCCGCGCTGGCGGCCTATATGGACGTCCGCCCCCTGCTGATCAAAACAGGGCGGGAAGATACGGCGGCGCTCCTGCTGAATCAACACGGCCGCAGGCTGACGGGACGCGGGGTCCAGTACATCCTGGGTAGATACGGTCTCCGGATCAGCCAGCAGGGACTGACGCCCCACATGCTCCGCCATACGACCGCCACGCACCTGCTCGACGCCGGAGCGGACTTGATGGCAGTCAAGGAACTACTCGGCCACGAACAGCTTTCGACCACGCAGGTCTATACCCACGTCGCCCTCGACCGCCTCAAGAAAACGTACGAAGATGCGCATCCCCGCGCCTGATCTATGAACGGGACGCCGGACCACTCCGCGCTGAAGATTCCGGTCAGCCTGGCCAGCCTGGTCAGCCTAGTCGGCCTGATCGGCCTGGCCTGCCTGGTCGTCCTGACTCGTATGATCGGCCTGACCCGCCTGATCGGCCTGGCCTGCCTGGTCGCCATGGCCTGCCTGGTCGGCCTGGTCGCCGTGGCCTGCGCCCGCGAAGGCATGCCGCCCGGCGGCCCGCGCGACCGTATCCCACCCTGGGTGGTAGAAACCGATCCCCCGGCGGGTTCGACCCACGTGCCTCTGGACGTCTCCCCGAAACTGACCTTCAGCGAACGCATCCAGCCCCGTTCCATCGAAGGCAACCTGTTCATCGCTCCGATCGTCGAATTCGAAGCCGAAGCGAGCTGGCGGGGCAACGAGATCACGGTCCGGTTCGAGGAGCCCCTGCTGGTCGACAGAACCTATATCATTACGGTGGGCACCGGCTTCAGGGACATGCGGAGTAACCGCATGGATTCGACTTTCGTATACGCGCTGTCGACCGGCCCCAGCATCGAAGAGGGGGAGGTCAACGGACTGACGGTCCACGACGGCCGGCCCGCAAGGAACACCTATGTCTGGGCATACGACCTTGCCGGGAAGCCCGACCCGGATCCGGCCGGCACGACCCCGGACTACCTGACCCAGGCCGGCCGGGACGGTACCTTTACCTTCACCCATCTCTCGGCCGGCCGTTACCGTCTCTTCGCCTTCCTGGACCAGGGCAGAGACCGTCTCTACGACGCGGACGTGGACCCCATCGGCGTGCCTACCCGGGACGTCGTGCTGTCGGATGAGGGCATGACGGACGAGGCCATGTCGGATGAGGGCATGTCGGATGAGGGCATGACGGACGGTCCCATGTGGTTTCGGATGGCCGTGAACGATACCGCCGCCATGCACGTGATGTCCGCCCGGGTGTCCCACCGACGTGCACTGAGTGTCTTCCTGAGCGAAGCGCCGCACGCGGACATGGTCCGGGACACGGGCGCCTATGCCATCGCCGGCGTGGAGGCGGGCGAAAGTCTCGAGGTCACGTCGGCGTACCAGGATCCGGCGGATCCGGCGACCATCGTGCTCATCACGGCGCCCCAGGTCCGCGACCGGGTCTATCGCCTGATCGTTACCGGCCTGGAAAATACCTGGTCGGAACCGATCGACACGACGGAGAACACCGCCGAGTTCACGGGTTCGTCCATAGAGAA
Source organism: Gemmatimonadota bacterium (assembly GCA_009838645.1). NCBI lineage: Bacteria > Pseudomonadati > Gemmatimonadota > Gemmatimonadota bacterium. Next base: position 42,808 of record VXRC01000048.1, read on the forward strand.
CCCGCCGGCTCCGAGGCTGCTGGAAGTTCAACCCGGCAACCGTTCGCGGGACGTAGCGCAGTCCGTCGAGCTCCGGTTCTCGTTCAGCGAACCCGTTTCCCTGGAGGAGGGGGCCGTGGTCCTTCGGGATTCCACGGACCAGGAGGTCGGCGGGGATCTCCGGTGGATCGACGCCACGGTCGCCGCGATGCGGCCCGATAGCCTGCTGCAGCCGAGTGCCGACTACGAGATTCTCGTACTGGCCGGCCTGGTCAAGAACGGGTTCGACCAGCCGCTGCAGGCCACGGGCGACCGTTCGGATACGCTCGCGTACGCCTTCTCGACCATCGATCCCGAGGAATACGGTTCGCTGTCGGGACGGTTCGAGGACGAATACACCGCGGGGGCGGGAGCCGTGGGGATCTCCCTTTACCAGTTGCGGGACTCGGAGCCCGCATCGGAGATCGAACTGGACGGTCCCGGGGATTTTCGGTTTGACAACGTACTGCCGGGCCGGTATATCCTTCAAGCCTATCGCGACGCAAATGGAAACGGTAAATTCGATTACGGCAACGCCTTGCCATTCGTTCCCGCCGAACGGTCCATGGTCCATCCGGACACCCTGGAAGTACGGGTGGGATGGGAGACGGAAGACATAACACTCAGGCTGAACCGTTAGCGGACCGGCGCGTCAGGGGAGTAACTCATGAGTAACGGCAAAAGTGCTCTGGATCTGCAGGAAACGGTGGATGCGTTGAAGACGCAGGGCATCGTGACCGTCGAAGGCGTATTCTCCGCGGAAGAGATGAATACGTTCCGCGGACTGCTGGACCAGACCATCGCGGAGGCGAGCCGCGTAGAGGAATACAAGGGTCGACCGACCGACAAGCTCCTCGGGAAATCGAAGGACACGGTCTGGCTGCTGTGGGAACTCTACGCCGTTTGCGAAGGCGGACTCCGGTTCTCCCGGCATCCCGCCATCGTCAGCGTGCTGGAACGCGCCCTGGGCGAGCCGGTCAAACACGCCAGCATCGGTACCATGTTCGACAAGGTGGCCGGCGGCGACGCGGAGATCGGATGGCACCAGGACACCTTCTTCATCGTGGATCCGCCCCGGGACCTCGATCTTTCCGGCCACTGGAACCAGTTCGGCCACATACACATCAGGCCGGCCGACATCGAATGGAAGGAAGACCTTTTCCGGAAGACCATCATCGTCCGCATCAACGTGGACATTCAGACCATCGAGAACGGCGCCATGAAGGTCCTCCCCGGCTCCTATCTCGAAGGACCTCTTGAACTGAAAGGCGGTCCTGAGGCCTATGTCACAAGCCACGAGCACGAGGCTATCAACTGCACGGCGGGCGAGGGAAGCGTCACCTTCTACTATCCCACCATGCTCCACAGTTCGGAGGTCAGCACGGCGCCGCCCGGCGTGCACCGGCGGGCGGCCGCGCACCGGGTTCGCGCGGAAAGCCTGCAGATCCCGGGCTGGGACTGGCCCTCGGACTGGCCCGAAGGCGCAGAACGGATCCGGCCGGAAACGGGATTCGATCTGGACCCGTTCGCCTGATTCCGCCGGTACGCCGAACTCCCACTTCGCGCCGAATCCTCCAGCACCGAGCCCTGCCGGGGCGCCGATCTCAAACACCAAGCCCTGCCGGAGCACCGAACCCTAACGCCGGCCGGATTCCAGCCCAAGTTCACCGATGTACAGGGTGGAGAATGCCGGCGCGAAACCGCTCCACCGCCGGTCGCCGAACCGGTTTTCCTCGATACCCAGGACCCACGGCTTGCTAAGGGTCGCGTTGACCATGTTGTGCAGGAACACGCCCGCGGCCTGCTCGGCCAGGATCACCTCGGCGTCCTGGTACATGGCGACGCGCTTCTCCTCGTCGAATTCCCGTGCGGCGGCATCTACCAGGCGGTCGAACCCGTCGTGTTTCCAGTCCTGACGGCCCGATCCCGCGGGCTGGGAGCGCCAGGGAACGGCGATCATGTCGCTGGGGTCCGGGTAGTCCATGTTGAACCAGAGGAAACCCCACGGGATCTCGTGGTCGCGCATGAAGGCGTTGAAGGCGTTGGTGGACTGCTGCCGCAGGTTCACCTCGATGTCCAGGTGGTCCTCGAACATCTGCTGCATGGCGACGACCACGTTCCATTCATCGGGCGTCGGCGGCTGGCCCCGCACCCAGAGTTCGAGCGGGGGAAGCCCCTTGCCGCCGGGGTAGCCGGCCTGCGCCAGTCGCTGCCGGGCCAGTTCCGGATCGAAGGTCTGGTACGTACGGATCCGGTCCGCCTGGTACCCCGGGAAGCCCTTCGGCAGCATGCCGTAGGCCGGCGTGGCGGCGCCGCCGAGAACGACGTTGCAGATGGATTCACGGTCGATGGCGTGGGCCAGGGCCTGGCGCAGCCGGATGTTGTCGAAGGGCGGCTCGCGGGTCCTGAAGATCGTATAGTACGTACCGAAGTTCGGATAGGTAATCAACTCGCGGCTCAGGACGGGATCCATGCGCGCGTGATGGTAGTCGGGACCCATGACGCCGATCCGGTCGAACTCGCCGTTTTCATAGGCCGGCAGTCCCCGCCAGCCCGGAAGGATGAAGGTGAACTCGATGCGTTCGAGGTATCCCTTCCACGGTCCGTTGTAATGGGGATTCAGCGCGTAGGTCATGCTGACGTTCTTGTCCCAGGACGCGAGGCGCCAGGTGGAATTGGACACGCAGTACTCCGGCTCGGACCACCTTAACCCGTATTTCTCCACCTGCCACCGGGGTGCCGGTACGGAAGTAAAAAAGGTGAGGATGTAGGGGAAGTGTGAGCACGGTTCTTCGGTCTCGATCACCAGCGTGCGGTCGTCCACGGCCCGGACGCCGACGGTCGACGGATCGCTCGTCAGTCCCGTGTTGAACGCCCGGGCGCCCTTGATCGGGTAGTAGAAGTAGGCGAAGATGTTGGCGTGCGCGGGATCGAGCAGCCGGCGGAAGGACCATTCGAAATCGTGGGCGGTCACCGGCCGGCCGTCGCTCCACTTCGCGCCCGCGCGGATCCTGAAAGTCCAGGTCACGTGGTCGTCCGCCACGGACCAGGACTCGGCGGCCGCGCCCCTGATCTCCATGTCTTCGTCGAAGACCAGCAGGGATTCGAAGAGGAAGGCGTTGAACTGGGCGTCGAAGAGGGAGATGCCCACGTCCAGGGTGGACGGTTCCAGCATGCTCAGCCGGATGTACTGCTCGCTGAGCGGGGCGGCGTCCGCCGGCAGTTCCCGCCCCACCGAATTGACGCGCGAGGTCTGCGTCCCGTCGCCGGACTCGTCGCCCGGTGACCCGCAGGCCGTCGCGACAAGCGCGGCGGCGCAGATCAAGGCGTAGTTCCGTCCTCCCATCGTGCCCTCCCGGTCGCCGCGGGCCATTGCGTCATGACGCGCTCGTCGCTACGCCTCGAAGCGTACGCCGCTTTGCAGCGGAACGCCCACCTGCCACGCGGTCCGGTGCTGCCGGTCGCCGCGGGCTGATTGGTCATTCTTCGGCGAAGGCGGCATCGAAGGCCACGTCGGAAGGAGGAAAATCGACGCCCTTCGTAAAGGCACAGGCTTCCTCGGCGCCGTGTTCGCGGTCCATGCCGCTGTCCTCCCACTCGATGGAGAGGGGACCCTGGTACCCGATCTCGTTCAGCGCGCGGATGATCTCCTCGAAATCGATGCTGCCGCGGCCGAGGGACCGGAAATCCCAGTACCGGTCGGAATGGCCGAAGTTCACGTGTCCGCCGAAGACGCCGGCACGGGTCGGGCGTTCCGACCACCAGACGTCCTTCATGTGCACGTGGTAGATGCGGTCCCTGAAGGTCCGGATGAACTCGACGTAGTCCACCCCCTGGTAGCCGAAGTGGCTGGGGTCGTAGTTGAATCCGAAGGCCTCGCGATGGTCCAGGGCGTCCAGCGCCCGCTGTGCCGAGGAGATGTCGAAGGCGATCTCCGTGGGATGCACCTCCAGGCCGAACTTCACGCCCACCTCGTCGAACACGTCCAGGATCGGATTCCAGCGCGCCGCGAAGTCTTCGTATCCCGCATCGATGGAAGAAGGGTCCACGGGCGGGAAGGAGTAGAGCAGGTGCCAGATCGACGAGCCGGTGAACCCGTTGGCCACGTCGAGGCCCATGTTCGCGGCGGCCCGGGCGGTCTGCTTCATCTCCTCGGCCGCGCGCCGGCGTACGCCTTCCGGGTCCCCGTCCCCCCAGACATGGGGGGGCAGGATCGCCTCGTGGCGGGCATCGATCAGGTCGCAGACCGCCTGACCGGCGAGATGGTTGCTGATGGAAAACACCTGCAGACCGTGCTTGTCCAGCAGCGCCCGGCGGTCCTCGCAATACGCCTTGCTCTCGGCGCCCTGATTCACATCGAAGTGGTCACCCCAGCAGGCCAGTTCGAGACCGTCGAATCCCCAGCTCGCCGCCTTCCCGGCGAGCGTGTCGAGGGTGAGGTCCGCCCACTGGCCGGTAAAAAGCGTTACGGGACGAGACATGATTGACTGCTCCTTTCGGTTTCATAGTCGGCCTACTGGTCGGAGGCCTACAGGTCGGCGATCCGGACCCAGCTGCCGTTCTCGGCCGACAGCGAAACGGCTTCCAGCACGGCCTGGTCCCGGACGCCTTCGTCGAAATCCGGATGGAGATTGTCGTCGGCGCCGGCGATGGCCTGCATGAGATCGTACACCTCGTGGATGAAGGTGTGTTCCCATCCGATGATGTGTCCGGGCGGCCACCACCGGTCCATGTAGGGGTGGGCGCCTTCGGTCACGATGATCTCGCGGAATCCCTGCACGTGGTCCTCGTCTTCCCGGTTGTAATACTGGAGTTCGTTCATCTTCTCAAGGTTGAAGGCGATGGAACCCTTGCTGCCGTTGATCTCGAATCGGTTTCCGTTCCGCCGTCCTCCGGCGAAGCGCGTGGCCTCGAAGGAGCCCACGGCGCCGTTCTCGAATCGGGCCAGCGCCAGGGTCGTGTCGTCCACGGTCACCGGTCCCGTCCGCGTGGAACCGCCGGCGCTCGCGCCGAGGGCCGAATCGATCTCGTCCACGATGGGACGCTCCTTGATGAAAGTCTCCTGCATGCCGGTCACTTCGGTGATCTCGCCGATGAGATACCGGGCCAGGTCGATGATGTGGGCGTTCAGGTCGCCGTGGGGACCCGAGCCGGCCTTCTCCTTCTGCAGCCGCCACACCAGAGGGAAATCGGGGTCCATGATCCAGTCCTGCAGGTAGACGGCGCGCCAATGGTACACCTGGCCGATGCGGCCTTCCTCTATGAGCCGCTTCGCCAGCGCGACGGCGGGCACCCGGCGGTAGTTGTAGGCCACCATGCTCTTCACGCCCGCCCGGTTCACGGCTTCGGCCATGGCGCGGGCCTCCTCGAGGCTGTTGGCCAGCGGTTTTTCGCAGAAGACGTGCTTGCCCGCTTCGGCGGCGGCGATGGCGATCTCCGCGTGGCTGTCGCCCGGTGTCGAAACGTCGACGAGATCAATGTCGTCGCGGGCGATCAGCGTCTTCCAGTCGGTCTCGTATCCTTCCCAGCCGAACTCGGCGGCGGCGCCTTTCACGTTCTCCTCGTTCCGCCCGCAAATGGCCTTCATGACCGGCACGCCGGCCGCGTCCGGGAAGAAGAAAGACATGTCCTTGAAGGCGTGGCTGTGCGCCTTGCCCATGAACGAATAACCTACCAGGCCCACGTTGATGTTGCTTGCCATGCAATGCTCCTTTCTCGTCTCTAGCGCCGCCGGGGCGGTCACGTCCTCCGCCGGGGCGGTCACGTCCTCCGCCGGGGCGGTCCGGTTCAGGAAGCCAGCTTTTCTTCTACGTAATCTTTCAGCTCACCGATGGCCACCCGGTCCTGCGCCATGGTATCCCGGTCTCGGACCGTAACCGCCTGGTCGTCGAGGGTCTGGAAGTCGACCGTGACACAGAGCGGCGTGCCGATTTCGTCCTGGCGCCGGTAGAGCTTACCGATGGCGCCCGTGTCGTCGTACACCGTCCGAATCCTGCCCCCGGACTGCAGCGACCTTCGGATGTCCCGGGCTGTTTCGGCGAGCCGGTCGTCGGTCCGCTTCAGCGGGAAGACCGCCACCTTGACCGGGGCCAGGTGGGGCCTGAGCCGCAATACCGTCCGGTAGTGGTCGCCGATGACCTTCTGCGACAGGTTCCGCAGCGTCTTGCCCTCCTTGATCCGGTCCGCGCCCGTCATGGCCAGGAGCGCGTCGATGCGCGGCATGCTTTCGGGCAGCTCGCCGGCGATCGCCTCCCCGAAGGCCAGCAGGGATTCCCGCGTTTCGTCCGGCATTTTGCTGTTCTTCGCGACCGAAGCGTTGAAGGTGTCAAGCCCTCCCTTGGCGCCGGCAAGCTTGTCTTCGGGCGGCGCTTTCACCATGGATTCGTCGTAGGCTTCGCTGAGCACGGCCAGCAGGCAGCGGCCGACCCCCGCCGACGGTTCGACCACGAAGGGGATCAAGTGGCGGTTCGCATGCGGATCGAAATAGGAAAGCCTCGTCGTGCTGGACGGATTTTCCGCGACCTGCGCCGTGAGATCGTACTGTTCCTGGTACCGCGTGTGGCAGCCCAGGTCGAAGTCCGTCCGGCTCGCAATGCCCTCCAGCTCCTCGAAGCCGAGGGATGGATACCGGTACATAAGGTCATATGTTTTCTTCGAGTAATGGGCGAGATCCTCCCGCGGCACGTCGAGGATCCGGATGTTGTTCCGGCTGACGCCGATGTGTTCCCACCACGCGAGCCGGTCCTCCAGCCAGCGATCCTGCCATTCGTCCTCGGTACCGGGATGGACGAAGAACTCGATCTCCAGCATGTCGAATTCCCGGACGCGGAACAGGAAGTTGCGGGGATTGATCTCGTTGCGGAACCCCTTGCCAACCTGGGCGATGCCGAAGGGAAGCTTGCGCGCCGTCGTGGTCAGGACGTTGTTGAAATTGACGAAGATGCCCTGGGCCGTCTCAGGGCGCAGGTAGGCAAAAGCCCCTTCTTCCGATACCGGACCCACCTGCGTCTTGAACATCAGGTTGAAGGGCCGCGGCTCGGTCAGGTCCGTGGACCCGCAGGCGGGGCAGGAATCCCCTGCCTGGTCGGCGCGCCACCGTCCCTGGCACTTGCGGCAGTCCACCAGGGGGTCGACGAAGGTCTCCTCGTGACCCGAATACTTCCAGGTCAGCGGATTCATCAGGATGGCGCTGTCGAGCCCCTCCATGTCATCCCGCTCATAGACGTTGCGCCGCCACCAGGAGTCCACGATGTTGTTCTTCAGTTCGACGCCCACCGGGCCGTAATCGTACAGACCCTGCAGGCCGCCGTAGATTTCCGAGCCCGGGTAGATGATTCCGCGGCGCTTGCAGAGCGAGACGAGTTGTTCCAGCGAGACAGCGGCCACCGCGGTCCTTTCCGGTTTGTACAATGCGGAGATGACAGGCGTCGCGGCGCTTCCGGCACGCCGCAAACAACGCGTTCACCATAACGAAAACCTCGTGCGGTGTCAACCCAAAAGGCCTCGCCGCACCTAAAATATAGATTGACAGGAACCGGGCCCCCGCGCATTGATACATAGCGTTTTAGGGTTGTTTCGCCCTGCTTCGAAAACCCCGATCCGACACCCGGTGCTGTCGATGCATGAAACGGCCATAAGCCACGACGATCTCGGCGCGGTCGCCGGCGACTTCCAGGGCCGGCCGGCCGTGCTGCACTACGGGGACGCCGCCGCCGAATACCGCGCGGTCCGGACCGCCGCCGGCCTGAGCGACCTCTCCGGCCGCGGCAAGCTGCGCATGACCGGCGCGGACCGGCAGCGCTTCCTGCACCGCGTGGTGACCAACGACGTGGAGCAGCTCGGTGCCGGAGATGGCGTCTATGCGTGCATGCTGACGCCCCAGGGGAAGATCATCTCGGATATGACGGTCCACGTCCGCGGTGAAGACCTGCTCATCGACGTGGAACCGGGGATGGCGGACGTGCTCCGGGATACGCTCGACCGGTACGCCCTCATGGACGACGTCGAGATCACGGACGTCACCGAGCGGTACGGATTAATCGGCGTGTCCGGCAGGCGGGCGGACGACTGCATCCACGGCCTGGCCGACCCCCTGCCGCCGCTGACACCCGGCGGACACGCGGAGATCGAATGGAACGGCGTGCCCGCGACCGTTGCGCGGACGCATCGTACCGGCGAACGGGACTACGATATCTACGTCCCCGCCGATAGCGCGGACGAAATCTGGAAGGCGTTACTCGCCGGCGAGGGAGACGGCGTCCCCTGCATGCCCATCGGATACGAGACCCTGGAGGTCCTGCGCGTGGAAGCGGGCATCCCCCGCTGCACGGCGGAACTGGACGACCGGATCATACCCAACGAGGCGGTGAAGGACCGGGCAGTCAGTTTCACCAAGGGATGCTACATCGGGCAGGAACCCGTCGTGATGATGGAGCACCGGGGCCGTCCCAATCGCCTGCTGTCGGGAATGGTCGTCGAAGGAGAAACGCTGCCCGGGCGGAATGCCGTGATCCGGAAGGACGGGAAGGAAGCCGGGTGGATCACCACGGCGGTCCACGGACGGGCGGTCGACGGGATCATCGCGCTGGGATTCGTCCGGCGGAGATCCATGGCGTCGGGCGGACCGTTTGAAGTCGAGGTGGACGGCGCCCCGGCCCGCGCCGAAATCGCGGACCTGCCTTTCTACGATCCCGATCCTTGAGGCACGACCCCGGATATTGAGGCACGATCCCGGCCCTTAATTGCGGAAGGCGTTACACCGGAATCCCAGCCACATCCCATGTCGAACACCACCTTCTCCCTGCATTCCCCCCTGGACATGCACATCCACTTCCGCGAAGGCGCCATGCTGAGGCGCGTGGCGCCACTGAGCGCGGAGACCTTCTCCGGGGGCGTCATCATGCCCAACCTGGTGCCCCCCGTGGACAACCCCGACCGGCTGGACAGATACGAACGGGAAGTCAGGGAGGTCGTGGAACGCCACGCCTTCGAACCCTACATGACCCTGTTCATGCGGCCCTACACCGAAAGCGAACTGGCTTCGATGAAGGACCGAATCATCGGCGTCAAGCTGTACCCGGAGGGCGTCACCACCCACAGCGAGGATGGAGTCGGCGAACTCCGCGACGTGGAGGATACCCTGGCCCTGATGCAGGACCTGGGTATCCGGCTGATGGTGCACGGCGAAACGACGGATTTCGTGATGGACCGGGAACGGGCGTTTCTACCCGTCTACGAAGACCTGGCCACGCGCTTTCCCCGGTTGCACATCGTCATGGAACACATCACGACCCGGGAAGCCGCCGTACTGCTGGACCGTCACGAGAATCTGTCCGCCACCGTCACCCTGCAGCACCTGCTGATCACCCTGGACGACGTGGCGGGCGGTCTGCTCAACCCCCATCTCTTCTGCAAGCCCATCGCCAAGCGGCCGGAAGACCGCGACGCGCTCCTCGCGCTGGCCCTCGATGCCCACCCCGGGCTCGTCTTCGGCAGCGACTCCGCGCCCCACCCGGTCGACAAAAAGGAGTGCGCCGGCTGCGCCGCGGGGGTCTTCACCGCGCCCATCGCCCTGCAGATGCTCGTCGGACTCTTCGAAGAACACGGCGCGCTGGACCGGCTGCAGGCCTTCGTCTCGGACAACGCGAAGCGGATCTACGGTGTCGAGCCGCCGGTAAAAACCGTGGTGTTCGAGAAGGCCGGGGCGGTCATCCCAGAGCGGTACGGCGACGTCATCCCCATGTATCCTGGGCGGGAACTGGACTGGAATGTGGCGGAGGTACGATAGAAGGACCGGGAAGTGTGAGCCTGGCCGCAGGCAGGATCGCCGCAGTCTACTCCACCCGGATGGCGTTCGATATGATCCAGAGCCTCTGACGCTCGCCGCGCAACAGGGTGCCGCGCAACTGGTAGACCTCGGTGTGATAGACCCCCGGACCGGGGACCTCCACGAACAACTCATGACCTTCCGTCTCGATCAGTGGCACCCCGTCTCTGTACAAACGTATGCGCACCGGTCCCGATGACGGCGCGTTCACGTGCAAACGGCCACCCTCCTGGTACGCGACACTGGCCCCCATGGACTTTGTCTCCGGCCCCATCGTAAGCTCGAAGGAAAAACCGGGAGCCGGTTCGTATCCTTCCAGCACCACGTAGCAGCTGCCGCGGTGGATCGCGTTCACCAGGATCTCCTCGTCGACCCCGGCGTCGCCGGTCAATTCCGTGCCGGTGATCACGTAAGTCCGGATCAGTCCGAACATGCGTTCATAGGTGGGGAAGGACAGGTGGCGATCTCCCCAGAGCTTAATGCGCTCGTGGGCATCCAGGCTGCCGATCACGGTCACCGGCTGACGCCGCACGCGATGCATCCAGAGGCGGATGGCCTCGTCGGGACGGTCGATGAGGCTGTTGAAGACCTCGTCGGGCATGAACGGCAGGAAAACTACGGCCCGCAACAGTTCCAGCACACTGTCGTCGCGCCATTCACTGTTCCCGTTGAGCACTTCCAGGCCGTCCATCTCTTCCAGGGTCCAGTCGGTCCAGGGCCGGCGGCCCGTGGGATGGGCCGCGATGGACACGCCGCCCGATTCGGAGATTTCCTCGACGAGCGCCGGGAGCCCCAGAGGGCCGTCCTGACTCACATCTCTGCCCACACCGAGGGAGAGCAGGTGGCCCGCGCTGGTGTTGACCTCTTCACCCACCAGCAGGAGCAGGCCGTCATGATACCCCTGGTGGCCGTCGAGCAGGGGTTGCATGGTGTCGTGATCGGTCAGAACGAGGAAATCCGGTCCCGCGTTCTGCCCCGCCCGGACGATATCCGCGACCGAGCCTCCGCCGTCGGAGTAGGTGGAATGCATGTGAATGGCGCCGGAATAGCGCGCGCCGCCGCCTGGTCCGGTCGAGGCCGCGGTGCCGGCCGCTGGGTCCGGCGCAGGGCGGGGAGACTCGGACCGCATGAGCAGGTATCCATCGGCGATCCAAAGCAGGAAGCCGGCCGCGACGAGGATTTTCAGCGATTTGCGTAAACTCAGCATAACAACCCGTCCGGAGTTTCAAGGCCCGGTCGCCCGCAAAGAGAGGACCACCGCCTCAGATTCGCCCCAAGGTGGTCGCAACACATCAGACGGCACTCCAGAACGCGTGCTCCAGGTGCGTTACCCCGGGAGGATTCTGCGAGAGGTCGATTCCGATGACGTCGTAACGGCATGGCGTCTCGTACCAGTTCCTTTCCTGCAGGAATCGGCGGGCGGTCCGCGCGATATGTCGCTGTTTCCTCCCGTCCACCCAGGAATGAGGATCGCCGAACCGGTGTCCGGTTCCGGCCTTGACCTCCACGAAGACGAGTTCGTCGCCGTCCCGGGTGATGAGGTCGATTTCGCACCGGGAGACGGGGTCCCGGTAATTCCTGGCCAGCACGGCGTGGCCCTTCCGGCGCAGGAATGTCTCCGCGATGGACTCGCCGTGTGAGCCCAGGACTTGCTTCGATGCGGTCATAATGCCTTCGGAATGAATGCCTGGGATGAATGCCCTGGATCTACGCGGGATCTACACGGGATCTACGCGGGATCTACGCGGAAGCTATGCGGGATGACCTGCCGTACATATGAAGCGGGCCGGTGGTCAGACGGAGGTGAAATCGAATCTCTTCCGCAGGAAGGAGCGGCGATGCACGGCCGACGGACCATGGTCCTCGAGCGCGGCCAGGTGCGCCGCCGTGCCGTAACCCTTGTGACGGGCGAAGCCGTATTCGGGAAAGTCCGGGTCGCACGCGATCATGATCCGGTCCCGCGTAACCTTCGCGATGACGGACGCGGCCGCGATGCAGAGGCTGCGTGCATCGCCTCCCACCACTGTAGTCTGGGGGCCCTGCCAGTCGATGGGGTCTATCCCGTCGACGAGCAGATGGCCAGGAGGCGGCGAGAGGGCCTCCACGGCTGCTTTCATGGCGAGTAGATTCGCCCGGCGGATGTTCACGGTGTCGATCGCGGCCGGGTCGGACCGGCCGACGCCGATGGCCGTGGCAATGGCCGTGATCCTTTCGTAGAGGACATCCCTCCTGGCGGGCGTAAGGCGTTTCGAATCGTCCAGGCCCGGAATCACGGCATCATCCGGCAACATCACGGCGGCCGCGATCACGGGGCCGGCCAGCGCGCCCCGTCCGGCTTCGTCGACACCGGCCGCGGACCGCGCGTCATGACCGAGGAGGGACCGTTCAAAGCGGGCCATGGCCCGGAGTCTCTCCCGCTCCGCGTCGCCCTTGTCCATGCTCAGTTGCGCCGCTCGGCGATCCGGGCGGCTTTGCCCTTGAGCTTCCTCAGGTAGTAGATTCGTGATTGCCGTACCTTGCCCTTGCGCAACACCTGGATTTTACCAACCGACGGCGAATGCAGGGGGAAGATGCGCTCGACGCCGATCCCCTGCGAGATCTTGCGGACCGTGACGGTCTCGCCGATGCCGTGGCCGGACCGCTGGATAACAACGCCCTGGAAGAGCTGTACGCGTTCCTTGTCGCCTTCGCGGACCTTGACCTCCATCCGTATGGTGTCTCCGGCACGGAACTCCGGCAGGTCGGTCCTCAACTGGTCCTGGGTGATCGTGTCTAGTGCGTTCATGTTTGAAACTTCCGTCCTTTCGAACGACCACGGGTGTGCTACCCGTTTTCGTTCCGTTGAAGGGTTCTCAGATAGGTCAGATCCTCTCCGGTCAATTCCACGGTTTCCAGCAACTCGGGACGGTGCTGGTACGTCTTCTTCAGGGCGTCCTGCCTTTCCCATCGTTCGATGCGTCCATGGTGCCCGGAAAGCAGCACCTCGGGCACGCGCCACTCCTGGTAGTTCTCCGGCCGCGTGTACACGGCGTTGCCCAGCAGTCCTTCGTAGTGCGAATCCGTGACCGCGGAAGCCATTTCGCCCAGGACCCCCGGCAGGAGACGGATCACGGCGTCCGCGATCATCATGGCCGGTATCTCGCCGCCGGTGACGACGAAATCGCCCACAGAGTACTCCTCGGCGCCCAGGCCCGTGGCCACCCGTTCGTCGACGCCCTTGTAATGCCCGCAGATGAGGACCAGCTGGTCCAGTTCCGCGAAGGACCTGGCCGTATCCTGCACGAAGGGCCTGCCCCCGGCCGACAACAGCACGGTACGGGAGCGGTCAGTCCGGGACGACGTGTCAACCTGGTCAGCCTGGTCAGCCCGGGACGCCCGGGACGACGCGTCAACCTGTCGCCGGAGATGTCTTACGCCCCTGAATACGGGCTCCGCCTTGAGCACCATGCCGGGACTTCCGCCGTAGGCATAGTCATCGACGGTCTTGTGGCGGTCCGTCGTAAACGCCCGCAGGTCGTGGACGAAGACGTCCACCAGGTCCCGCCGGCACGCCCGGCCCACTATACTCTCCCCGAAGGGTCCCGCGAATACACCCGGGAAAGCCGTAAGAATGTCGATACGCATGGTCTGTTCCGCTACGAGATCAACCCCGGGATCTTCCGAATGACCACCCTGTCTTCGCCGGGATCGAGTTCCACCACGATCTCCCGGACCGCCGGGATCATCGCTTCCCCGTTTGGCGTGTCCACCACAAACACGTCGTTCGCGGGCATGGACATCACCTCGCGAAGGATTCCGATCTCTTCGCCCTCGTCGGAAACGACTGCGCAGCCTTCGAGTTCGAAGACATAGTACGCGTCACGGGGCAACGGGGCGACGGCTTCTTCGGGCACCTGGATGTACGCGCCGCGGAGCCGTTCCGCGTGCTCCGTCGTATCGATCCCGCGGAATTTCATCCGCCAGCCGTTCCCGTCGCGGCTGCAGCGTTCGATCTCCAGCGACTCCCGCCGGCCGTCCTGCAGTTCCACGCCGATCCGGTCCAGGTCCGCGAACCGGTCTGGAGCGTCCGACAAACCTTCCACGCGGACGTAGCCCTTGAGGCCGTGGGGTTTGCGGATGAATCCGATATTGATCCGGTCTTCGCTCAATTACACCCCGCCCTGGCGTACCGGCGGCCGATCCGCTTCGACGCTCTCGGTCGCACTGGCGTACCGGCGGCCGATCCGCTTCAGGTCACTCGGCCGTTTCGGCCGTCTCCTCGTTGTCGCCGCGCCACTTCTGAATCGCGCCGCTCTTCACCAGGAGAGACCGCACCGTTTCGCTCGGCCTGGCGCCGCGGTTGAGCCAGTCGACGGCCTTGTCCACGTCCATCTCCAGCTGTTCCGGCGAAATGGGGTTGTAGTAACCCAGGCTCTCGATGTACTTACCACCCAGGCGGGTCCGGTTGTCCGTAACGACGATCCGGTAAAAGGGTCTCTTCTTGGCTCCCGTGCGGCGAAGCCGTATGGCCACTGCCATGTTCCGCTCCTTAGGCTACCTGAAAGGCAGCATACTCTGGCCGAGCCGCTCGAGGGCGCCCGGCCGGTTCAACTGCTTCATCATCTTCTGCATCATGTTGTACTGTTTCAGTAACTGGTTCACCTCCTGTACGCTCGTGCCGCTTCCCCGCGCAATCCGGCGGCGCCTGCTGCCGTTGATGACCACGGGGCGCGCCCTTTCGTGTTTGGTCATGGAACTCAGAATGGCGTCCATGCGAACGAGCGCTTTCTCATCCATGTCCATATCCTTCATCGCCTTCTTGTTCAAACCCGGCATCATCTCGACCAGTTCCTGCATGGAACCCATTTTGCCCAGTTGCTGGAGCTGCGACCGGAAATCCTCGAGGTCGAAGGTCTGCTTGCGCAGTTTCGTTTCGAGCTTGCGCGCTTCCTCCACGTCGATGGCGGCCTGCGCGCGCTCGACCAGGGAGACCACGTCGCCCATCCCCAGGATCCGGGACGCCATCCGTTCGGGGTGGAACACCTCCAGGGCGTCCAGTTTCTCGCCGACGCCCACGAACTTGATGGGCTTCCGGGTGATCTGCCGTATGGACAGCGCCGCGCCGCCGCGGGCGTCCCCGTCCATCTTCGTCAGGATACAGCCGTCGATGTCGAGGTCCTGGTCGAAGGCCTCGGCCACGTTGACCGCGTCCTGTCCCGTCATCCCGTCCACCACGAGCAGGATTTCGTGGGGATGAATCGCCTCGCGGATCCCGCGGAGTTCTTCCATCATCTCTTCATCGACGTGCAGGCGACCTGCGGTATCCAGGATGACGACGTCGCGGTCCTCCCGGCCTGCGCGGTCCACGGCGACCCTGCAGATGGCCAGGGGAGACCGGCCGTCCCCGAGGGCCACGACCGGCACGTCCAGCTGTTCGCCGAGCACCTGCAACTGCTTCACCGCCGCGGGACGGTAGACGTCGGCCGCGGCCAGTATGGGCTTGTGGCCCGCACCGATGAAGTGGTGGGCCAGCTTCCCCGTGGCCGTCGTCTTGCCGGACCCCTGCAGGCCGGCCAGCATGACGATGGTCGGGGGCGATTCCGCGACGGCGACCTCGACGGCTTCCTCGCCCATCAGGGTGATCAGTTCCTGGTGGACGATCCCCACCATCTGCTGCCCCGGGGAGAGGTTCCTGAGCACGCCCTGCCCAAGGGCCTTTACCTTGACCGAGTCGATGAAGGTCCGGGCCACCTTGAAATTCACATCGGCTTCCAGCAGGGCGCGGCGCACCTGCCGCAGGCTGTCGTCGATGTTCTTTTCCGTCAGCTTTCCCTGGCCGCGGAGACTTCGGACGATGCCTTCCATGCGGCCGGTCAGTTCTTCAAACAAGATGCGCTCCAGTGCGGTCTGCCGGTTACTCCGAGGCTGGCCGCGCCATACGGTCAGCCGGTATTTCTCAGCCGCGCCGCGAAACTCCCGTCCACGCCGTGTACCGGCGGAAGCGTGGCGATCCGGCCCGCGCCGTCCATAACCCCGGCCAGTTCCGCCGGCCAGCCGCCTGGGCTATCCGGCCGAAAACCAGGATGCCTTTCGCGGAACGCGGCCACGACGTCGTCGTTCTCTTCAGGCTCGATGGTGCACGTGCTGTACACCAGGACGCCGCCCGGTTTTACTATGCCGGCGCCATTCTCCAGCAACGCCAGTTGCTCGCCGCGGAGCCTGCCGATGTCCTCCGCCGTTCTCCGCCACCGCAGGTCCGGCCGGCGCGCGATGGTGCCGAGACCAGAACAGGGCGCATCCACAAGGACCCGGTCGGCCTTGAAATCCAGGCCGGGCGACCGGCCGTCCATGACGACAAGACGCACCTGCCCCAACCCCATTCGCCGCCGGTGTTCTTCCACGCGGCGTAGTCGATACGGTGACGAATCGCAGGCGATCACCCGTCCGCCCGCGCCCACAATTTGCGCAATATATGTTGTTTTTCCGCCCGGAGCGCAACATAAATCGACAACGGTCTCGCCCGCCCGCGGGCCGAGAAGTCTCACCGCGAGGCCCGCACTTTCGTCCTGTACCTGGAAGAGGCCCGCCTCGTGGGAGGCCAGCGTGTGCAGGTCGCCCGCGTGCCGGATAATCAGGAAATCATCGAGCCACCGCCCCGGTTCGACCCGAATGCCTTTCGGCGCCAGCGCAGCGGCGAGGTCTTGCGGCGTGGACCTCGACGTGTTGACCCGGACGGACAGGGGCGGCGGCCGGTTCCCGGCCTCCATGAGGGCGGCGGCGGATTCCACGCCAAACCGCTCGATCCACCGCTTCGCCAGCCAATCGGGATAGGAATGGGTGACGCCGAGATCCGCGACGGGGTCTCCCCCGCGCGCCGGCCGCGACAGCCGTTCCCGCTGCCGGATGGCCGTCCTCAGGACCGCGTTGGTCAGGCGGACGGTGCCCTCGTGCCCGTACCGCTTGGCGAGTTGCACGGATTCATGGGTGGCGGCGGCGGCGGGGACCTGGTCCATCATCATCAACTGGTACAGGCCCATGTGGAGGATCAGGCGGATCCACGGCGTCAGCGACTCCGGTTTTCCGCGCAACAGCCGGCCGAGCATCCAGTCCAGGCGGCGTCGCCAGCGGATGGTGCCGTACACCAGTTCGGTCGCGAAGGCCCGGTCCCGGACCGGGTAGCCGTGTCGCCGGAAAAGGGCATTGAGGGCGTCCCGCGGCGGCACGTCCCGCGTTTCCGCGCGATGCAGCGCCTTCAACGCGATCTCGCGCACCGGAGGGGCGTTTCCGTGCGACGGGGGCGCGTTCTCTCCGGCATCGGCCGGGGTGTCGTGGTGAGATCGAACCATGGTCGGGGTTCCGTGCTCAGGACGGTGCTTTTCGGCCGTGCTCGAACGCGGACGGCGGGCGTCAGGACGGTGCTGTCCGGCCGTGCGCGACCGTGGACGGCGGGCGTCAGGACCCGCCGAGAAGGTCGCCTGCCGCGGGACGGTATCCTCTCACGAATTCCGCACCTTCGATCCGGCTCCGGCCCTCGGGCTGCACCCGGTCCAGTCTCAATCCGCCTTTCCCAGTCTGCACGGTGACGCCCCGGCGTTCGTCGGCGGAGACTATCTCTCCGGGCGGGCCGCCCCCTTCCCCTTCCAGGCGGACGGGCTGGCTCGAGATGATCCGGAGGCGCTGGCCGCGCCAGGTGGTGAAGGCCATGGGGATTGGGTTCAGGCCCCTTATCCTGTTGTGTATGGTACGGGCCGGCAGCCGCCAGTCCAGACGGCCGTCCTCCCGGGAGATCCTCGGCGCCGGCGACGCTTCGCCCCGCTGCGCCCGCGGCGTTATGCGGCCGTCCGCCACCCCATCCACCGTGCGCAGCAGCAGGTCCGCGCCGGCGCGGGACAGGCGGTCGTGCAGTTCGCCGGCCGTTTCTTCCGGTCCGATCGGCACGGTCTCCTGGCAGAGGATGTCGCCCGTGTCCACCCGCCTTTCGACCAGGAACGTGGTGACGCCCGTAACCTCGTCCCCGTTCATCACCGCCCACTGGATGGGCGCCGCGCCGCGGTACCGGGGCAGGAGGGAAGGATGCAGGTTGATCGTGCCGCCCGGGGGTATGGCCAGCAGTTCGTCGGGCAGGATGCGGAAGGCCACGACCACGAACAGGCCGGCGTCCAGGGACCTGAGGGCGTCCAGGAAACCTGGATCGCGCAGCTTGTCCGGCTGCCAAATGGGTATGCCGTGCCGCAGGGCGGTTTCCTTCACCGGTGAAGGCGCGGTCTTCAATCCCCGTCCCTTCGGCCGGTCGGGCCCGGTCACAACTCCGGCCACCTCGTGTTCCGGCCGGCCGATCAGCGCCTCGAGACTTGGCACCGCGAAGGCGGGCGTACCCATGTAGACCACGCGCATATCAGACCGCCTGACCGCTCTCCTTGAGCTTCCTCAGTTTGCCGCGGATGAACTGCTGGCGGAGCTTGCTGAGGTGATCGATGAACAGGACGCCTTCCAGATGGTCGTACTCGTGGACCAGGACCCGCGCGAGCAGCCCGCTGCCCTCGATCTCGATGGGGCACCCGTCCAGGTCCGTTGCCTCGACGCGCACGACCTCGGGCCGGGTCACCTTCTCGAACAGATCGGGAAAACTCAGGCATCCCTCGTCGCCCGTCTGCGCGCCTTCCCGCTTGACGACGCACGGGTTCACCAGCACCAGGTGTTCCGGTTCTCCGTCCAGGGAGGGTCCCCGGCGGTCCAGGAAGAGTTCCGGTCCGATCGCCCGGAGGTTTACCACGTACACTCGGACGGTCTCGCCGATCTGGGGAGCCGCGAGCCCGATGCCTTCCGCGTCGGACATTGTGTCGACCAGGTCCTCGGCGAGTAGACGCAGCGCCGCGGTCTTATCCTCCACCGGGCGCGCCTTCTCCCGGAGCACCGGGTCGCCGTATATACGTATGGGTCTGACCGCCATGGCTGCTACCTATTCTTCCTTGCCGCCTTTCTTGCTGCTGATCAGGCGGGAAATGGCGCTGCGTTGCAGGTCGATCCGGACGTCGTCGGCGATGCGCACCGTAACCGTGTCCGCCTTCAGACCGGTAACGACGCCGATGATCCCGCCCTGCGTCACCACCTTGTCCCCGTTCTGCAGGGCGTCCAGCATGGCCTGGTGTTCCCGCTGACGCTTCTGCTGGGGACGGATCAGCAGCAGGTAGATGATCGCGAACATCAACAGGATGGGGATCATGGAGATCAGGAAACCCGGTCCGGAAGCGTCGCCGCCGCCACCGGGGCCCATGGCAAAGGCATCTTGAATCACTGGGGTTGCTCCTTTCTTGCGGTCTCACTGCGATACGCGGTCAGAAACGACCTGCTCCAAGCGCCAAAACGGCCTTCCAGGATGGCTTCTCCCATTTCGGAGACCAGGCCGACGTAGAAGTGGACGTTGTGCAGGGTCCCCATTCTCGGACCCAGTATTTCTCCCGCGCGGTAAAGGTGCCGGACGTACGAACGGCTGAAAGTCCGGCAGGCATAACAGGAACAGGATGCATCGATCGGTCCGGCGTCGGCCCTGAAGCGGGCGTTGTAGATATTGATGCGTCCGGAGCGCGTGTAAAGCGCGCCGTTCCGGCCCTCGCGGGTGGGAATGACGCAGTCGAACATGTCGATCCCTCGTCCCACGGCGTCGACGAGGTCTTCCGGCGTCCCGGCGCCCATCAGGTAACGGGGCCGGTCTTCCGGCAGGTGTTCGACGGTGGCGTCGATCAGGGCCGCCATGGCCGGTTTCGGCTCCCCGATCGACATCCCTCCGATGGCGTAGGCGTCGAATCCCCGGTCGACCAGCGACCGCGCGCAGTCGACCCGGAGGTCTTCGTATACGCTTCCCTGCACGATGCCGAACAACGCCTGGGGATGCGCCCTCTCTCCCTCCAGCTCGTCGAAACGCTTCCGGGACCGCTCGGCCCAACGCAGCGTCAGCGCGGCGGAATCCTTCGCGTAACCGTAGTCGCAGGGATAGGGCGGGCACTCGTCGAGGGGCGCTATGATATCGGCGCCGAGGGCGGTCTCGATTTCCATGACGGACTCCGGCGTGAACAGGTGCCGCGAGCCGTCGATGTGCGATTGGAAGGTCACCCCCTCTTCCTGGATGGACTTGAGGTCCGAGAGGCTGAACACCTGGTAGCCTCCGCTGTCGGTCAACAGGGGCCGCCGCCAGTTCATGAAGCCGTGCAGCCCGCCCATCTCCCTGATCAATGCATGTCCTGGCCGGAGAAACAGGTGGTAGGTGTTGCCGAGTATGATCTGCGCGCCGGCGGCTTCGAGTTCCTCCGGCGTCAGCGTCTTCACCGTCGCCTGGGTCCCCACAGGCATGAACACCGGCGTGCGGATTTCGCCGTGTTGGGTCTTCATGCGGCCGGCCCGCGCGTTCGAAGCCGGGTCCCGGGCGAGCAGGTTAAAGTCCAGCGAAGCCATACCGCGGGACCCGCGGTCCTCCTTTAGAATGATCCATGACTATTCCAGCGATTTGATGGGGCCTTCGCCGCGGCCCAGGATGAACTGCTGCACCAGCGCGTCGTCGCAGTTCCGGATCTCGTCCGGGGTCCCCACCATGTGAATCACCCCGTCGTGGAGCATGGCGATGCGGTCCGCGATCTTGTACGCGCTGATCATGTCGTGGGTCACCGCGATCGCCGTCACCGACAGCCGCTGGTTCATGTCCAGGATCAGGTCGTTGATGATGTCCGCCATGATGGGGTCCAGGCCCGTGGTGGGTTCGTCGTAGAGAATGTACTCCGGATTCATGGCGATCGCCCTGGCGAGTCCCACTCTCTTGCGCATGCCGCCCGAAAGCTCCGCCGGCTTCTGTTCCTCCACGTCGGAAAGGCCGACCATCTGGAGGCAGGTCCGGACCCGTTCGCCGATCTCCGCCTCGGTCCGGTCGGTGTGTACTTTCAGTGCGATCCCCACGTTCTCGCCCACGGTCATGGAATCGAAGAGGGCGCCGCCC
This sequence comes from Gemmatimonadota bacterium, assembly GCA_009838645.1. Lineage (NCBI taxonomy): Bacteria > Pseudomonadati > Gemmatimonadota > Gemmatimonadota bacterium. The sequence goes on from VXRC01000048.1 coordinate 63,615, forward strand.
TGGAACAGGAAACCGAACCGCTTCCGGATTTCGTCCAGCTCCGCGCCGTACAGCCTGGTCACGTCCCTGCCGTCCACCAGCAGCGTTCCGCCGTCCGGATGCAGCAACCCCGTAATGTGCTTGAGCAGCACGCTCTTGCCGCATCCGCTCCGGCCGATGATGACCATGGTCTCCCCGGACTCGATGGTCAGGTTGACGTCCGTCAGCACCGGTTTCCCGAAGGCTTTTCTCAGGTGTACGATTTCGATCATTAGAGGATTGAGAACGTAACGCGGGAAGAACGGTCAGCCCGGGTCTTCGTGATAGAGATCCGGGTTCTCGAAACGGGCGAAACGGTCCACGAAGACCAGGTCCACCGTTCCGACGGGACCGTTGCGCTGCTTGCCGATGATGATTTCCGCCTGGTTCTGCTCCTGTTCCTCGCCTTCTGCGTAACGGACGGGCCGGTAGATGAACAGCACCACGTCGGCGTCCTGTTCGATCGCGCCCGATTCCCTCAAGTCCGACAGCTGCGGCCGGCCGTCCCCACCGCGGGTCTCCACCGCCCTGGAAAGCTGCGACAGCGCGACGATCGGAACATCCAGCTCCTTGGCCAGGGCCTTCAGGTTCCGGGAGATGGTGGAGATCTCCTGTTGCCTGTTCTCCGCGTCGCTCGGGCCCCGCATGAGCTGCATGTAGTCGACAGCCAGCAGGCCGATGTCGTCATGCTCGGACATCAGTCTGCGCGCCCGGGAACGCATTTCGGTGACCGACAACGCCGGCGTCTCGTCGATGTATACCGGCGCGGTGGCGAGGGCCCCCACCGCGATGCTCAGGTTCGACCACGCGTCTCCCGGCAGCCGGCCGGTGCGCATCAGGTGGGAATCCACCCGCGCCTCGCTGCACAGCATCCGCTGGGCCAGCTGGTGGCTGGTCATCTCGAGGCTGAACAGGCCGACGCCGACCCCGGCCTCTACCGCGACGTGGCGGATGATGTTCAGGCATAGGGCCGTCTTCCCCATGGCCGGACGGGCCGCGATGATAACCAGGTCTCCGCGCTGGAAACCGGCGGTCATCTCGTCCAGCCGGGTAAAGCCCGTGGGGACGCCGGTCACGGTGGTGTCCTGCTCGTGGAGCTTTTCGATGTTCTCGAAGGTGTCGTGCAGAATGGGATTGAGCTGGGTGAAACCTCGGCGGGCGTCGCGCTGGGACAGGGAGAACACCATCCGCTCGGCGTCGTCCAGCAGTTCCGCGGTGTCTTCCGACGATTCATAGGCCCGGGAGACGATCTGGGTCGCCACGTTGATCAGCTTGCGTCCCTGGGACTTCTCGTGCACGATCCGGGCGTGGTATTCCACGTTGGCCGCCGTCGAAACGCCCTCCGTCAGGCCGACCAGGTAGAAGGATCCCCCCACGGCGGGCAGTTCGTGCCGCTTTTCCAGTTCTTCACTCAGGGTGATCACGTCGGTGGGTTCGTTCCGGTCGTACAGGGCAATGATGGCGCTGAAGATCTTGCGGTGCGCATCACGGTAGAACGCGGTATCGTCAAGGATCTCGAGGGCGATCGATATGGCGTCCTGCTCCAGCAGCATGGCGCCCAGGACAGCCGCCTCCGCCTCCACGGCCTGCGGCGGAAGTCGTTCCGCCCCGTCGCTCTGGCTGTTCATGAGACCTCAGCTCCCGGGGTCGCCTGTGCATCGGACTGCACGATGCGGTCGTATTCCTTCCGCAACAGCTGCACGTCTTCCCAGGTCGGCCGCTTGTAAGCCGCATTGCGCAGCAGGCCGGAGGGGTGGTACGTCACCAGCAGTTTGATGCCGTGATAGTCGTGGAACCTGCCCCGCAGCGCTCGAATCGAACTGTTCTGCTTGAGCAGGGCCTGGGCCGCAACGCGGCCGAGGGCGCAGATCAGCCTGGGCTGTACGAGGCGGATCTGCTCCTTCAGGATGGCGTCGCACGCGTCGACCTCTTCGGGCATTGGATCGCGGTTGTTCGGCGGCCGGCATTTCAGGATGTTGGTGATGTACACCTCGTCCCGGGTGAAATCGATGGCATTCAGGATGCGGGTCAGCAGCTTTCCCGCCTGGCCCACGAAGGGCTGGCCCTGTTCGTCTTCCTGGGCGCCGGGCGCTTCGCCCACGAACATCACGTCGGCGCGCTCGTTCCCGGAACCGAATACGAAGTGCTTTCGCTTGAATCCCAGCGCGCAGGCCGTGCAGCGATGGTATTTCGCATACAGGGCCTCGAGGGAGGTTACCTGGGCCGACTGCCCGGCCCCGGCAGGTTGGCCGGCTAGGGCAGGTTGACCGGCCCCGGCAGGTTGACCGGCTCGGTCGGACCACGCTGACCGCCTCTGTTCTGGCAACGGAAGCGCCTTGTCCAGGCCCTCCGGCAGGTAGAGCGATTCGAGTCCCTGCTCTTCTTCCTGCCTCACGGCCTCGACGGTCTGGCGTATCAGGTCGGACAGCGACGCTTGCGTTTTCATGCGGGAACGACTTCCCGGTTTCTCAGCAGGGCGGCAACTTCGTCCATGACGCGGTCCGCCACGTCGGACTTGGATTGCAGGGGCAGGGATTCCTCGCGGCCGTCGCGGTGTATCAGGGTGACGATATTCGTATCCGTCTCGAATCCGGCGCCCTCGGCGGTGAGGTCGTTGTAGACCACCAGGTCCAGGTCCTTGTCCGCCCGCTTCCGGCGCGCGTAGTCGAGACCGTCATGGGTCTCCGCGGCAAAGCCGATCAGTACGGGCGGGCGGGCGGCGGCCACTTCCGCGAGGATATCGGCGGTCCGCGTCATCTCCAGCGTAAGACGTTCCTCCGTCTTCTTCGTCTTCCGGGGGGCCTGGACGCCCGGCCGGTAATCCGCCACGGCCGCCGCCATGATCACGGCATGCTGGCCTTCGCGGCCGGCCAGAACGGCTTCGCGCATTTCACCGGCGGTCCGTACGTGTTCCACGGCGACCCCGTAAGGATCCTGGAGGTGCGTGGGTCCCGCTACGAGCGTGACCGACGCGCCACGCCGGGCCGCGGCCCTTGCGAGGGCGTAACCCATCTTTCCGCTGGAGCGGTTCGTGACGCACCGGACGGGGTCGATATCCTCCGCCGTGGGGCCGGCGCTCACCAGCACGTTGCATCCGGCCAGGTCGTGGTCGGGATCGGCAAGGATGGCGACCGCTTCCACGATCTGCTCCGGCGCCGCCAGCCTCCCGTCCCCCTCCTCGCCGTTGGCCAGCAGGCCGAATTCCGGTTCGATGACGTGAACGCCCCGGCTCCTGAGGCGGTCGAGGTTCGACTGGACGGCTTCATTTCTCCACATGCGGAAATTCATGGCCGGCGCCAGGCAGCAAGGCGCTTCGCAGGCCAGCATCACGGTGGAGAGCAGGTCGTCGCCCAGCCCGTTCGCCATCTTGCCGATGATATTGGCCGTGGCGGGCGCGATGGCCACCGTATCGGCCCAGACCGCGAGGTCGACGTGTTCTTCACCGGCCATCCCGGTGTCGGGAAACTGATCGACGGCCACGGGATGGGCGGTCAGCGCGCTGAAGGTTACGGCACCGACGAACGCGCCGGCTTCCCGGGTCATCACCACCCGGACGTCCGCCTGTTCCCGGACGAGTCCGCGGACTACTTCGGCCGCCTTGTAGGCCGAAATGCTGCCCGTCACCCCGAGGACGATCCGGCGTCCTTTTAACCTGGACATCGGGAACTCCTGACTTACTCCACGGCCTCGTCTTCCTCGGCCGGCTGATAGTCGTAGTTCAACTCGTCGCCGAGCAACCGGTCCAGCGCCATGGTCGTCACTTTCTCGGCGCGGTCCTCCTGCGTGCCCAGCATCTTGTTGTGGAGGTTGATTCTCCGTGCCTCCATGGCCGTCACCATGACGGCCTCGTAGATGTTGTCGGCGACTGCCCTCATGCGCTCCTGGGAAATGTACTGTGTTGTTTTCGTGGCGTTCATGGCTGCTCCCATCGGCTGATGCGGCGCCGTTCGGCGGCTATGATCCCCCGAATGGCGTCAACGGTGGACTGCTGCTTGCCATCTTCATTGTCGACCCCGTAGTCATACGCGGGAAGGTACTTCATCTCGGTGCGCGCCTTTTCCAACCGCTTACGGATCTGTTCGTCCGTTTCCAGGCCGCGCTGTTTCAACCGCCGTGCCAGGCTGTCTAGGGAAGGCGGAATCAGGAAGACGAGCACGGCCTCCGGGAATATGGCCTTAACGGCTCCTCCGCCCTGGACGTCGATGACCAGCAAGGCTACGCCCCCGGACCGAATGACGCGCTCGACGGCGTCCCGGGGGGTGCCGTACAGCACGCCGTCGTAAACTTCCGCCCATTCGAGAAAGGCGCCCTTTCGTATCTTCTCCTTGAATTCGTCCGCGCTGACAAACTGGTAATCGATCCCGTCCCGCTCGTTCGGCCGCTTCTTCCGGGTCGTCATGGATACGGACCGGACGATGGCCGGGTCTCCGGTCGTAAGCAATTCGCCGATCGTGGTCTTTCCCGTACCCGACGGCGCGGAGAGGACCAGGCAGAACCCCTTTGCCTCCGTGCGGCCGGGCGGCCCGGGCGCGACGGATTCACTCAATGTTCTGCACCTGTTCGCGGACTTTCTCCAACTCTTCCTTGGCCTGGATGACGGAATGGCTGATTTCCGTATCGTTGCCCTTGGAACCGATGGTATTGATCTCCCGGTTCATTTCCTGGATGAGGAAATTGAGGCGCCTGCCCGGACTCCCTTCGTCCCCCAGCGCTTCCAGGAAGGCGCCGCAATGGGCGTCCATGCGAACGCATTCCTCGGTCACGTCGCTCCGCTCTGCAAACAGGGTGATCTCCATGGCCATGCGCTGCGGGTCGACCGGTCCGTCGTCAAGCAGGCCCTCGATCCGACGGTGCAGGCGTTCCCGGAACTCGGCCACCCGGTCCGGCGCTCGGTCCTCGATCGACCCCAGCAAGGCCTGAATGGCCTGGATCCTGCCGCGCAGGTCGATTTCGAGCGCCTTCCCTTCGTTTCGCTTCATGTCCTTTAAGGCTGCGAGCGCACGCTCGAGGGCGTCCTCGATACCCTTCCAGCGCTCGACCGGTTCGACTTCGTCGGCTTCCGGCGTCACCAGGCCCGGGTAGGCGGCGACCATTTCGAGGGAGACCTCGCCCGATACGCCGAGCTCGTCCTTGAGCTGCCTCAGCGCGTCGCAGTACTTCCTACCCGCCTCCGCGTCGATCCGTATCCCGTGAGCGCTTGAATCGCCGTCGTCGCACCGGACGGACACGGAAACGTTGCCCCGCGTCACGTGGTCCTGCACGTACGCGCGCACGCGGCCCTCCAGCGAACCCAGAGACTTCGGCAGCCTTACCGCGATGTCGCAGAACCGGCCGTTAACCGAACGCAATTCGACGACGGTGCGGACGCCGGCGAGGTCGGATTCCCCGGCGCCGTATCCAGTCATGCTGCATATCATTCAAAGCCCCTGAATCCCCGGTTACGGCCTGTTTCCAAGAAACATGAAAATACACGCTAAACGGCGATTTGTCAATAACATATTGGCGGCCGCCCGGCGGCGTTCCTTCCCATTCCTGGCACGCCCCTGGCATGCCCCTGGCACGCCCCTGGCACGCCGAAAATAAGATTCATGACCTTTGACGCAACCGGTTCCGTTATATTATGCAAAAGGCGGGACGCGGCGGTCCCGACGCCGCGGAACGTCATCGTATCGGGATCGCACCGAAACCGGAATCAGGATGGAGCAGGCATGGACGCCCTGGTGTTACAGGCTGTGAAAGACGAAAGCAGGGAGCTGGAAGGGTCGCGTATTGTGGCCGTCGAGCAGTACGCACCCATGGAAATCGGCCTCCTCCTGAAGACGAGCACGGGCAGGCGCTTGCTGTCGATCTCCGTGCAGCCGGGTTTCTCCCGGGTACATCTGTCGGATGCCGCGAAGAAGGGCGAAGCTTCGTCCGCGCTGCTCGCCGCGCTGCGGGACCATCTCGTTCCCGGCCTGCTGGAGAAGGTCGACGTGGCACCCTTCGAACGGGTGGTGCAACTCCATTGCAGGGGCCGGTCCTCGCCGGGACCCGGCCGGTACCGCCTGATCGCCGAGCTCATCGGGAACCGGGGGATCATGGTCTTCCTTTCCGATCCGGACCGCGTTATCCTGGAGACCCTCAGGCGTATTCGGGGCACGGAAAGGGAACTGGTTCCCGGTGAGACCTACGCGTTCCCGCCGCCGATGAAAAAAACACCGCTCGGCGAAGCCACGCGCGAACTGCTGGCCGGAGCGGACCGCCTGGAGACACCGGAAGCACTGGCGCGCCAATTGACCGCCACCTTCGCGGGTCTGTCCAGGGATATGGCCCAGGAGGTCGTGGCCCGGGCGGGCCTGTCGGACGCGACGGCCTATGCGGACAGGGACGGAGTGGACCGCGTCGCCCGGACCTGGCAGAGCCTGGAGGAGCTTGTCCGCCGCGTGAAGGAACGGGACTGGACGCCCTGCATCGGAAGGTCTCAGGACGGCCGGGCCCGCGTCCTTTCCGCGGTCCCGGTCCATTCCCTGCCCGCGGCGCAGGTAGAACGCCACGAAACCGTCAGCATCGCCGTGGAACGTTTCTACGAAGAACGAATGGACGAAGAAGCGTTCAAGCAACGGCAGCAGAAAGTGCAGCGGGCCCTGCGCGATGAGATCCGGCGCCTGGAACGCCTGACGGAGAACCTGGGAAAGGACTTGGTTCACGTGGAGCAGGAAGAAGAATACCGCCGGTACGGCGAGCTGATCACCTCTCACCTGGCCGGGCTGAAAGCGGGGTCGACGGAAGCCCTGGTCGAAGACTACTTCAGCGCTGACGGGGAGGAAGTCGCCATTCCCATGAAGCCCAACCTGTCGCCGGCGGAGAACGCCCGGTGGTACTTCCGGCAGGCCCGCAAGGCCCGGGACGGGCGGAAGGCGGTGGCCCAACGCATCGCCCGGGCACGGAAACGCCTGGAAGAAGTCACGGGCATCCGCGCGAAGCTGGGATGCGACGCCGATGAAGAGAGGCTGGAGGAAGCTTACAGAGCCTGCATCAGGCTGGATCTGGTCAAGGCGCCCCGCGAAACCGGCCCTTCGAAAACCGGCGTTTCGAAACGGCCGCGCAAGAAGACCGGGCAGGACATCCATCCGAGGAGGTACCTCACCTCCAGCGGACACCTGCTGCTCGTGGGCCGCAACAGCCGGGAGAACGAAGCGTTGACGAAATCGGCGGCGCCGGACGACATCTGGCTGCACGCGCGGAACCTGGGCGGTTCCCACGTGATCCTGCGGCGGGAGGACAAGACCCAGATGCCGAGCAGGAAGACCCTCTACGAAGCGGCCTGCCTGGCGGCCTGGTACAGCAAGGGCCGGGGTTCCACCACGGTGCCGGTGGACTACACGGAGCGCCGTTACGTCCGGAAAATGAAAAACGGCAGCCCCGGACAGGTCGTGTTCACCCGCGAAAAAACGCTCTTCGTCGAACCCGGACTGGCACTCCGCCAGGCCGACACGCCGGGGACGGCCTGACGGAGTTGACACGACCGCCGGAAGCGTCCGACCAAGCATGACACGTATCGTCGGGAACGTCCGACCGAGATTGGCGCGTTCCGCTCAGACCCGGTCCACGATGCGGCCTTCGGCGTAGGAGCCCAGCAGCTTGAAGTTGGCAGCGATCTCCCGGAGGTGGTTGAGCGCCCGGCTGCAGAGCAGGCTCTCGGCGTGCCCCTCGAAATCCAGGTAGAACAGGTACTCCCAGGGGGATCCGACCAGGGGCCGCGATTCGATCTTGGTGATGGAGATGTCCCGCAGCGCGAAGACGCTCATGGCCTTGAACAGCATGCCGGGTTCGTGGGGCACCGAGAAGACGATGGAGGTCTTCATGCGCTCGCCCTCCGATGGTTCGGGCGCTCTGCCCAGGACCAGGAACCGCGTATAGTTCTGGGGGTTGTCTTCGATCCCGCGCTCCAGGATCTCCAGCCCGTACCGCTCCGCGGCCCGCGTGCTCGCGATCACGCCGATATCCCGCCCTTCGCCCTCACCGAGCATCTTGGCCGCGCCGCCGGTATCGTACACGGTTTCGGGTTTCATCGACGGATGCTCACGGAAGAACCGGACGCACTGTTCGAGCGCTTTGGGATGAGACTGGACCCGGCGGAGTTCCTCCGGCCGGACGCCCGGTTTCGCCATCAGGTTGTGGACGATGCGGAGCACGATTTCACCCACGATCTGCAGGTCGTGCTCCTGCATCAGGTCGTAATTGACGTGGATGCTGCCCGCCAGGGTGTTCTCGATAGGCAGCATGCCGTAATCGCAGCTGCCCTCGTCCACGGCGCGGAACACGTCGTCGAACCATCCGTGGGGAACCGGTTCGGCCGCGTCTCCGAAATAGGCGAGCACGGCCATCTCGCTGAAGGCTCCCAACTCGCCCTGGAAGCCGGTCCTGAACTTCTTCAATCGGTCCTCCTTTCACCCAGCAACGCGGCCCTGCTCTCCTTCGCCTTCGTCAGCGTCTCCACCAGTTCCGATTCGCGCCCCTCCTCGATCTGCGCCGCCAGGTCGTCGAGCAACCGCCTGGCGTCCTCGATGCCGCGCCGCAGGGACCGCCCGTTGGTCAAGCAGATGTCGGCCATCACCTGCACGGTGGACGCGGCCAGGCGGGTCGTGTCCCGGAATCCCGACGCGGCGAACTCGCCCAGGCATTCTTCCTCGCGCGCCGTCTTCTCCGCGGCGAGTGCCAGTACCACGGACAGCAGGTAGGGCAGGTGGCTGGTGACGGAGACGATCCGGTCGTGGCGCTCGGCGGGTATGACGGCAGGACGCGCCCCGATCCGGCGGACCAGGTCCGTGAGCAGGTCGAGGGCGCCTTCATCCACCGAGGGGGGCGGGACCAGGGCGAACGTCGCATCCTGAAACAGCCCGTCATCGGCGTGATCGATGCCGGTGTGCTCGGTGCCCGCCATGGGGTGTCCGCCGACATACCGCTTGATGCCGGCCTGGCCGGCGACGGCGGAAACGATCGCCTCCTTCGTGCTGCCCAGGTCCAGAAGGATGGTCTCCTGGCCGAGCAGCGGCGCGAGGCCGGGCAATATTTCCAGGATGGACCGCACGGGCGTGGCGAGGACGACCAGGTCGGCCCCTGCCACCCCCTCGGCCATTTCCAGGTATCCCGCGTCGATGGCGCCGCGTTCCAGGGCCCGGTCCAGCACGGCCCGGTCAAGGTCGACGCCCGCGACGCGTTCCGCCGCCCCCGCCTTCCGGACCGCCATGCCGAAGGAACCGCCCAGCAGTCCCACGCCGATAATGGTGATGCGCATAGGCCAACTCAGCCGATAGTTCGGTTGACGGCCGTCGCGACCGCCTGCAGTTCCGGGATCAGGGAGGTCAGCGCTTCCGGAGTCAGAGACTGGTCCCCGTCGGACAGCGCGCGTTCCGGCGTCGGATGCATCTCGATCATGAGTCCGTCGGCGCCCACCGCCACGGCCGCCCGGGCGGCCGGTCCCACGAAATCGGCGTTGCCGGTCCCGTGGCTCGGGTCGATGAACACGGGCAGATGGGTGTATCTCTGCAGCACGGGCACGGCGGAGATGTCGAGCGTGTTCCGGGTCCACGTCTCGAAGGTCCGGATACCCCGTTCGCACAGGACGACGTTGTGGTTCCCCCCCGCCAGGATGTACTCGGCCGCCAGGAGCATTTCCTCGAGCGTGGCGGACATGCCCCGCTTGAGCATGACGGGCTTGCTGCTGTGCCCTACCACGTTCAGCAGCGGATAGTTCTGCATGTTCCGCGCGCCGATCTGCAGCATGTCCACGTATTCCGAGACCATGGGTTCCATCTCGGGCTCCATCACTTCCGAGATGGTCGGCAGGCCCGTTTCCTCGCTGACCCGGGCCATGATCTTCAGGCCTTCCTCTCCGAGCCCCTGGAAGCTGTAGGGCGATGTCCTGGGCTTGAACGCCCCGCCGCGTATGATGTGAGCCCCCGCGGCCCGGGCGTGTTGCGCCGCCTCCAGGAACTGGTCGTAGGACTCGACGGAACAGGGACCGGCGATGATGGTGATGCCGTCGCCGCCGATCGTCACGTCGCCCACCTTGAAACGAGTCTTGTGCGGCTGCACCTCCCGGCTCACCAGCTTGTAGGGCCGCTGGATGCGCTGAACGCGGTCCACCCCGTCCAGGATTTCAAACTGTTCTGGAGAAAGACTGAGGGTATTGCCGATCACGCAGATGATGGACATCTCGTCGCCCTGTATATCCCGTGGTTTACAGCCGAAGGCCCGGATGGTCTCCCGGACGTGCTCCTTCTGTTCTTCCGTTGCATTGAGTTTCATCACAACCACCATTTCAGCCTCCCTCGGCAATGTCCGGCCGGAGCACGACGGCACCGTCCAGGTATACATGCCGTATTTCATCCTGAGGTTTTTCTGTATTTACATGAACCAACACCCGAACGCACCCGGGAAGACTCCCGGGAACCTCCATCTCCTGCGTGCAGAACAGGGGGATCGCTGTCCACCCCATCTGGCGCACGCCGTAGGCGGGTGTCTGCGCATCGAGATCTTTCGTCGACGAAAAAAAGACGCTGATGATGTGTTCTAATTCGATGCGGTTTCGTTCGACTATTGTTGTAAGCAACCGACGCGATGCCTCACAAATGGCTTCGGAAGTGTTCGATTCAACGGTTATCGCGCCGCGAATGCCTCGGACCATGATTCCTCCCGGGACAGTGAACGCTGGATATTACCCGATCAAAGCATGAAAGGGGAGGTGAATACGTGGGCGCCGCGGAGACCTGACCAGTCTCGTGGACGCCCACACACATCTCCCTTTCGACGTGAAACCTGTATCATTTCAATGCTCCATGCGTACCATGCATACGGGCATCGACTGGATCCGATCCGGTATGCTACCCCTGCACGGCGACCGGCGTTTCCCGGTCCATGCCCGCCCTCAGTGAAGCCACGTATTCGCCGACGGACCGGAGCATGTCCGGCCGGCCGGCGTGTGCTTCCATCACGTTGATGATGGCGCTGCCCACGATGACGCCGTCGGCCAGGCGGGAGGCCTCTCCGGCCTGCTCCGGCGACGAGATGCCAAAGCCCAGTCCGAGGGGCCGGTCCGTGTGGGACCGCACCTGTGCCATAAACGCGTCCACCCCTTCCGCCAGTTCCCCCCGCGCGCCCGTGACGCCCGTCAGGGAGACGCAGTAGACGAATCCCGTGGTGTGGAGGTTCACCAGTTCGATCCGGGCCGAAGTGCTCGTAGGCGCCACCAGGAAGACGACGGTGAGGCCGTGCCGCCGGCAGGCGTCTGACAGATCGGCCCCCTCCTCCGGCGGGAGGTCCGGCACAATCAGCCCGTCCACCCCCGCGCGGGCGGCATCCCGGCAAAATACCCCGATCCCGTAGGCGAGCACCGGGTTGTAGTAGGTCATCAGTACCACCGGTATTTCGGTATGCTCCCGGATGGAAGCGACCGTCTCGACGATGGACCGCAGGGTCGTGCCCCCGTTCAGCGCCCGCAGCGCGGCGCGCTGGATCGTGGGGCCGTCGGCAATGGGATCGGAGAAGGGCACGCCCAGTTCCACCAGGTCGGCCCCGCGTCGGTCCAGTTCAACGACCAGCGCGGCCGTCGTTTCCAGGTCCGGGTCCCCCGCCATGACGTAGGGGATCAGCGCCTTGCGTCCCGCGGACTTCAGCGACGCGAAGGTCTCTTCGATCCGGTTCATTCGGCGCCTCCTGCGCGCTCACCGTTCCGGGCCAATAACCCGTCCACCTGCTCGACGTCCTTGTCTCCGCGGCCCGACAGCCCGGCGACGATGACCTCCTCCCGGTCCATTTCCGGAGCGATCCGGGCGATATGGGCGATGGCGTGGGCGCTTTCGAGCGCCGGTATGATGCCTTCGACCCGGGAGAGCAGTTCGAAGGCCTCCAGCGCCTCGTCGTCGGTCACGCTCACGTACTCCGCGCGGCCGGAGTCCTTCAGGTAGCTGTGCTCGGGTCCCACGCCGGGATAGTCGAGTCCCGCGGAGATGGAATGGGCGACCTGGATCTGGCCGTTCGCGTCCTGCCCGGTGTAGCTCATGGCGCCGTGCAGTACGCCCGGCGTGCCCAGGCCCAGCGTCGCCGCGTGCATCCCCGTATCCAGCCCGTGTCCCGCGCCTTCCACGCCGACCAGTCGGACGCCGTCGTCGAGGAAAGGATGAAATAGCCCGATGGCGTTGCTGCCGCCCCCCACGCAGGCGACGAGCACGTCGGGGAGCCGCCCTTCTTTCTCCAGGACCTGCTCCCGCGCTTCCCGGCCGATGACCGACTGGAAATCACGCACCAGCATGGGGAAGGGATGGGGCCCCGCCACCGACCCGATGATGTAATGTGTATGGCGGACGTTGGTCGCCCAGTCGCGCAGGGCCTCGTTCAGCGCGTCCTTCAGCGTGCGGCTGCCCGCTTCGACGGCGATGACCCGGCTGCCCATCAGGCGCATGCGGAAGACGTTCAGCGCCTGGCGTTCCATATCCTCGGAACCCATGTAGACGTCGCATTCCAGGCCGAAGCGGGCGGCCACGGTGGCCGTGGCCACGCCGTGCTGGCCCGCCCCGGTCTCCGCGATGACCCGCGGTTTCTTCATGCGCCGGGTGAGCAGGATCTGGCCTATCGTGTTGTTGATCTTGTGGGCGCCCGTGTGGTTCAGGTCCTCCCGCTTGAGATAGATCCGCGCGCCGCCGAGGGCCTGCGTCAGCCGCTCCGCGTAGTAGAGGGGGGAAGGACGGCCCACGTAGTCCCGGAGGTAGTAACGGAACTCCTCCTCGAATTCCGGGTCCCTCTTCGCAGCCTCGTACACTTCGAGCAGCTCGTCCAGGGCCGTCATCAGCGTCTCCGGAACATAGCGGCCGCCGAATATCCCGAAATGTCCGCGCTGGTCGGGCAGCGTGACCGCCGTCATCCTTCGCTCCCGTTCCCGATATGTTCGATCAGGGCATCCAGGCCCAGCCGATAGCTGTCGCTTCCGTGTCCGCAGATCTGCCTGAGCGCCACGGGTTCGATATAGGAATGATGCCGGAACTTCTCCCGGGCGTGTATGTCCGACAGGTGGACTTCCACGACGGGCAGGCCCACAGCGACGATCGCGTCGCGCAGGGCGATGCTCGTGTGGGTGTACGCGCCGGGATTGATCAGGATGCCGTCGGCCCAGCCGAGGGCCTGCTGGATCTCGTCCACCAGCACCCCCTCGTGGTTGGACTGGCGGATGCGCATCTCGATCCCCCGTCCCGCCGCGGCCGCTTCGAGGGACCGGTTGATGTCCTCCAGCGTATCCGTACCGTAGACTTCCGGTTCCCGGACGCCCAGCATGTTCAGATTCGGACCGTGCAACACGAGTATTCTCATAGAATCTACACCGATTTGGCGCCGATGCGCCTCTAGCGCCGATGCGCCTCTAACGCCGATATGCCTTTATCTGCCGGTGCGCCTTTTTTGCTGATGCGCCGCCTTGTTAGTTCCCCGTCGCGAGGACGGACCGGATGTATTCGGCGGGCACGTCGTCGCGGACGGCCACCTCGCCGATGCGGCTGGGCAGGATGAAACGCGAGTGTCCGCCCACCGACTTCTTGTCGAACTCCATGGTCTCGATCGTCGCCGGGACGTCCAGCCCGTCGCACCGGTGGGGCAGTCCCGTGCGCCGCACCAGATCGATCAGCCGCCGGACGCTTTCGCCGTCCAGCATGTCCATGCGCTCCGCGATCCGGGCGGCGTAGACCATGCCGACGGCCACGGCCTCGCCGTGCAGCATGCCCGTCTGCGTCTCGATGGCGTGGCCCATGGTATGGCCGAAGTTGAGTATGGCCCGCCGTCCCTGTTCGCGCTCGTCGCCGGCGACCACTTCCGCCTTGATCTCGCAGGACCGCGCCACGAGGTGCGCCAGCACGCCGCGGTCGCGTTTCAGTATATCGTCCAGGCGCCCTTCAATATAGGCGAACAGGACGGGGTCAGCAATGACGCCGTACTTGATCACTTCCGCCATGCCCGCGCGCAGTTCCCGGTCCGGAAGGCTGCCGAGCGTATCCAGGCTGGCCAGCACGAGTAGGGGTTGGTAGAACGCGCCGATCAGGTTCTTCCCGCGGCGGTGGTCCACGGCCACCTTGCCCCCCACGCTGGCATCCACCTGGGCCAGCAGCGAGGTGGGGACCTGGATGAACGGGATGCCGCGCATGAAAGTGGCCGCGGCGAAACCGGCCAGGTCTCCGATGACCCCGCCGCCCAGCGCGATGACTGGGGAACGGCGGTCCATCCGGTGGACCAGCATGGCGTCATAGAGCTTTTCGGCCCACGGCAGCGACTTCTGCGCCTCGCCGTCCGGCACTTCGACCAGGTCCGGTTCGAACCCGGCCGAACGCAGGGAATCCGTCGTCCGTTTGCCGTACCGCTTCGCGATCCCCGGATGGGTCACGACCAGCGCGCGACCGGTCAGATCGAAGGACGTCATACGGCGTCCCAGCCGGTCGAGCGTATCGGGCCCGATCACGATGTCATAGCTGTCTGGTCCGAGGTCCACCCGGATCACGCGTTCTTCACTTTCCACCCAGGCCTTCACCATCTCCACCGTTTCCTCGATCGTATGGTGCGACGTGTCGATTTCATGGTCCGCCCGGCCGTAGACCGGCGCTCGCTCGCGCTGGAGCGACCGGATCCGTTCCAGGGGGTCGTCCCCGGCCAGGAGCGGCCTGATCCCCGAATCGCCTCGCGTGCGCGCAAGGATCGTCGCCGGCGGCGCGTTCAGGTGAATGACCGGACCGAGCGAGCGAAGCACGGCGAAGTTGTCCGGATCGAGCACCGCGCCGCCTCCGGTGGCGACCACCCTGCGCACCCCGTCGGCGAGGCCCCGGATGACCGCCTTCTCGATCGTCCGGAAACCGGTCTCCCCCCGCTGCTCGAAGATCTCGGGGATACGCGCCGCGGCCTTCTTCTCGATCAGCGCGTCGGTGTCCACGAAGGGCACGCCCAGGGTGCGCGCGAGGCGCCAGCCCACCGCCGTCTTGCCCGTGCCCATGAAGCCGATCAGGACGATGCCGCCGGATTGCCGTTTTCCAGATTCAGCCACTTCCCGTCCACCTCTTGCCCGTGCCGTTTCCATCGCTAGTAACGTGCCAGCTGGTCCATGTAGCCCTGGTAGTTGCGCTGCATTTCCTCCAGGCTGTCGCCCCCGAATTTCTCCTGCATGGCGTCGGCGACGACGAAGGCCACCACCGCTTCGCCGATCACGCCGGCTGCGGGCACGGTGCACGCGTCCGACCGCTCCTTGGCGGAATCGAAGGCTTCCTTGGTCTCGATGTCCACCGACATGATCGTGCGCATGAGCGTCGCGATGGGCTTCAGCGCGCCGCGGACGACGATTTCTTCGCCTTCAGTCATGCCGCCCTCGACGCCGCCGGCCCGGTTCGTTTCGCGGTAGAACCGTCCGCCTTCGTAGAAGATCTCGTCGTGGACCTCGGAACCGAGGACCCGGGTCACGCCGAATCCCAGCCCGATCTCCACGCCCTTCACGGCCTGGATGCTCATGACGGCCTGTGCCAGGCGGCCGTCGAGCTTGCGGTCCCACTGCACATGGCTGCCGAGGCCGGGCGGCGCGTTCAGCACCTTGACCTCGAAGACCCCGCCGATGGTGTCCTTGAGGGACTTCGCCCGGTCGATCTCCGCGATCATTTTCTGCGCGGCGTCTTCGTCGGCGCAGCGCACGGGCGAGGCCTCGGCCCGGTCGATGATCTCATCGTTCGACAGGCTGCTCACGTCCGCGTCCACCTGCCCGATCCGCACCACGTGGCTGAGCACGCGTATGCCGAAGGCCCCGAGGAGGGACCGGGCGATCGCGCCGACCGCGACGCGCATGGTCGTCTCCCGCGCGCTCGCCCGTTCCAGGATGTCCCGCAGATCGCGGCGGTCGTATTTCAGTCCACCCGCGAGATCGGCGTGGCCCGGACGGGGCCGGGTCACCCGCCGCCGCACCGGGCCGTCGGTCTCCTCGATCGCCATCACGTCCGTCCAGTTCTGCCAGTCCCGGTTCTGCACGACGAGAGAAACCGGTCCGCCCATGGTCCTGCCGTGGCGCACGCCGCCCAGGATCTCGATCGTATCGGTCTCGATCTGCATTCTCCGGCCCCGGCCGTAACCGCCCTGGCGCCGTTTCAGGTCCCGGTCGATGTCTTCCGCGGCCACCGGCAGCCCCGCGGGCAGTCCTTCGAGGATCGCCGATATGGCCGGTCCGTGTGATTCGCCTGCGGTCAGGTATCGCAACATGCCTTATCCTCCCGGGCCGTCCTGCGCCGTAGCTGTTCCTCCAACGCGCTTCTCATCACTTCGACCGGCGCCTCGCGGCCGGTCCAGATTTCAAAAGACGCCGCACCCTGGAACAGCAGCATGCCAATGCCGTTCGAGGTCTCCGCGCCCCGCGACCGTGCGCATCGCATCAGCCCGGTCTCCGCCTGGTCGTAACGCGTGTCGTAGACGAACTGTCCGCCGGTGAACCAGTCGCCTTCCAGCGGCAGATCCCCCGGGATCGCGTTGATCACCAGGTCGGCCTCCCGGACCGCGACGCCGAGGCCGGAAGGCGAAAGCGTGGTCGCCTCTGCACCACCCACCGACGCCGTGTCCCGGGCACGGTTCGCGTTGCGCGCGGCAATGGTAATCGAAGCGGCTCCCTGTCCGCGGGCCATGGCGCAGGCCGCCCGGGCCGCGCCTCCCGCGCCCAGGATCAACATCCTCGAACCCGCGACGGACACACCTTTTTCCCCGAGCGCCCGCAACAGTCCGGCGCCGTCCGTGGACGTGCCGGCGAGCCGTCCCGACCGGTTCACGATGGTGTTGACCGAACCGATCCTGCGGGCCTCTTCGGACACCTCGTCCAGGTAGGGAAGCACGTCCGTCTTGAGCGGCTTGGTCACGTTGACCCCCGCCAGCCCCAGTCCCCGGATGCCGTCGACGGCCCGCCGCACTTCGATGGACGCGATTTCGAAGGTTACATACACGTAGTCCAGTCCGCAATGGCGAAAGGCCGCGTTGTGCATGGCCGGCGAAAGCGTATACCCGATGCCCTGTCCGCATACGCCGACCACGCGGGTCGAACCCGATATGGCGGGGCCGCTGGGCCCGTTTTCAAGCGAAGAATTCATACAGTCCGCCTCGCCGCCTCCACGAAAGCCCGGATCTTGCCGTGGTCCTTGCGGCCCGGTTCCCGCTCCACGCCGCTGCCCGTGTCCACGCCGTAGGGCCGCACGCTGCGCACGGCCTCGGCCACGTTGTCCGGATTCAACCCGCCGCTCAGGATGACGCGGTGGGGACTGCCTTCCACGAACCGCCAGTCGAAGGTGGTCCCCGTGCCGCCGTACCGGTCTTCGGCATACGTATCGAGCAGCACCGCTCCGACGGTATACGCCGCGGCAGCGGATTTCCACGATGCGTCCCTGACGCGGAAGGCCTTGATGACCGGGCGCTTCAGCGTTTCACAGAAACCGGGCGGTTCGTCTCCGTGAAGCTGCACGACCTGGATTCCCGCGACCTCGCAGATATCGTCGACGTCGCCGGCCGCCGCGTTCACGAATACACCCACCGGGACGACGAAGGGCGGCAGTCCGGCCACGATTTCCGCGGCCCGTCCCGGCGCCACGCAGCGGGGACTGCCCCCATAGAATATGAACCCGAGCGCGTCCGCGCCCGCGCGAACGGCCGCGGCGGCGTCCGCCTCGTTCGTGATGCCGCAGATCTTGATCCTGACCTTATTCATGGCCCTGTCCCCGGGGAAGTCATTCACCGTCGAATCCCCTGTTGCTGACTCCGGATCCCCTGTTGCTGCCTCGTGCCGGACCGGCCCAGCAGGGCGTCCAGTTTTCCGCCGATCTCCTCCGCTCCCATCAGGGACTCGCCCACGAGAACGGCGTCGAATCCCGCTTCCTGCAGCCGCAGGACGTCCTCGCGCCCATGGATCCCGCTCTCGCTGACGGTCACGATGCCCCGGGGGATGCGCGGCCGGAGACGCAGCGACGTTTCCAGCGAAACGGTGAAGTCCGTCAGGTCCCGGTTGTTGATGCCGATGATGCGGCTGCCCGCCGCCAGGGCCCGGTCCAGTTCCTCCTCGTTGTGCACCTCCACCAGGCAGTGCAGGCCGCAGGCCGCCGCGGTCCGTTGCAGGGCCGCCAGGCGGGCGTCGTCCAGGATGGCCGCGATGAGCAGCATGGCGTCCGCGCCCAGCGCCGCGGTCTCGTGCACCTGGTACTCGTCCACGATGAACTCCTTGCGCAGCACGGGGACGGGGACGCACCGCCGGAGTACCGCCAGGTCCTCGTCGCTGCCCTGGAAGAACCGCCGGTCCGTCAACACCGATATGGCCGAAGCCCCGTGGGCCGCGAAGACCGGCCCGATCTCCGCGGGCGACGCGTCGGGACGGATCGCGCCCTTCGACGGCGAGGCCTTCTTGAATTCGGCGATGACCCCGATGCCGTCTCCCTGTTTCAGCGCACGGTCGAAGGGCCGGATGTCGCGGCGGCGAACGGGCTCGCCTTCGGGAAGGGGCACGCGCCGCTTCCGGTCTTCGACCTCTTCGATCTTATGCGCTACGATCCGATCAAGGATATTCATGACGCTCGTGTCTTTCCCTTCCCGTTACCCGGGGCCCGGAGGGTCATTCGCCGGTCATGCGGACCAGCGCGTCGAGTTTCTCCCGCGCACCGCCGGTGTCGATGGCCCGGGCTGCCTTTTCGATGCCTTCGTCGAAGTCCTCCGCGGCGCCGCCGGCCACGATCGCCGCCGCGGCGTTAAGCAGGACGATGTCCCGCCGGGGACCGGATTCCCCGGCCAGCACGGACCGGATGATCTCCGCGTTCTCGTCCGCCTCGCCCCCTCTGAGGTCCTCGATGGACGCCCTCGGCAGTCCGAAATCTTCCGGCGCTACGTCATAAGTCCTCACGACGCCGTCCCGGGCTTCCGCCACGTGGGTCGGCGCCGTGGTGGTCAACTCGTCCAGCCCGTCCGCGCTGTGCACCACGAAAGCGCGCTCCGCCCCCAGGTTGTTCAGCACGTGGGCGGCAGTCTGGACGACGCCCGCGTCGTATACGCCCATGACCTGGGCCGTGGTCCCGGCCGGATTGGTCAGCGGTCCCAGCAGGTTGAGCACCGTCCGCACGCCGAGCTCCCGGCGCGGACCGCTCGCGAACCGCATGGCCGAGTGGAGAGCGGGGGCGAACATGAACCCGATGCCGATCTCGTCGATGCAGGCGGATACCCTTTCCGGCGGCGTTTCGATATGGACGCCCAGAGCCGTCAGCACGTCGGCGCTGCCCGCCTTGCTGGACGCCGCGCGGCCGCCGTGCTTGGCGATGGACGCGCCCGCGGCCGCGGCTACGAAAGCCGCCGCCGTCGAGATGTTGAACGTATGCTTTCCATCGCCGCCCGTGCCGCAGGTGTCCACGATGGGATAGGCCTTGCAGTCGATCCGCGTGACCCGGGCGCGCATGACCCTGGCGAACCCAGTGACCTCCTCGATCGTCTCGCCCTTCAGCCGGAAGGCGACGAGGAAGGCGCCGATCTGCGCCGGCGTGGCGTCCCCCGACATGATCCCGTTCATGACCTCCACGGCTTCCGCTTCGGTCAGCGAGGTCCCTTCAATCGCCTTCGCAATGGCTTGCTGTATCATGTAACCCTGTCTCCATCCAGTTTCGCGCTTCCCGGTCACGCGGACCAGTGCCGCAAGTAGCGCGCATCCCGATTACGCGACGAACGGCGCGGGTTGCGCGCATCCCGTTCACTCGGACGCACGCCGTTATCGCCCCACCGCCTGACGCACGGTCTCCATGGTCGGGCGGGCCAGTTCCCGCGCGGTGCAGGCGCCCGCTTCCAGCAAGCGGTCGATGCGGGACCGGTCGGCCATCAACTCCTCGTAAACCGCCCTGGGGCGTTCCAGTAAACCGTCGATGAGGTCGAACAACTCTTCCTTGGCCGCTTTCCAGGTGATCCGGCCCTCCACCAGCCGGCTTCGCATCGTCTCGGTCCGGTCCCCGTCCGCGAACTGCCTGTAGATCTGGAATACGAGCGACGTCCCGGGGTCCTTGGGCGCGCCGGGCGGACTCGAATCCGTCTTGATCCCGAATATGGCCCTGAGCAACTGTTCGCGCGACCCGAAAAGCGGTATGGTGTTGTTATAGGCCTTGCTCATCTTTCTTCCGTCCGTGCCGGGAATCTCGGCCGTTGAAGGATCGGACAGGTTAAGCGGCAGGGTGAGCACGTCGCCGAAGGACCGGTTGAAACGCGCGGCAATGTCCCTTGCGATCTCGATGTGCTGTTCCTGGTCCCTCCCCACCGGTACGTACTTCGCCTGGAACAGCAGGATGTCCGCCGCCATGAGTATGGGATAGGAATACAACCCCATGTTCACCCCGGCGTCGGCGCCCCCTGTGTCCGTGTCCCTGGCGTCCCCGTCCTTGGCGACGGCGTCCGCGGCCCTGGCGTCCCCGTTTCCTGCGTCGGCGGCCCTGGCGTCGGCGTCACCGGCGTCCGCGTCCCAGACATCCACGGCACCGGCGACTCGCGTGTGGACTCGCGTGTGACGGTCCACCTGCGCCTTGTACGCGTGGGCGCGGTTCATCAGGCCCTTCGACGTCGAACAGGAAAGGATCCACGACAGTTCGAAGACCTCCGGCACATCCGATTGGCGGTAGAAGACCTGGCGTTCGGGATCCAGCCCGCAGGCGATCCAGGTCGCGGCGAGTTCGTGGCACAGGTCCCTGAAGCGCACGGGGTCCTTCACGAGCGTCAGGGCGTGATAGTCCGCCAGGAAATACATGGCATGGGCTTCGGGCGACCGCCGCGCGAGTTCCAGTGCGGGCCGGATGGCGCCGATGTAGTTGCCGAGGTGCGGACTGCCCGTCGGCTTGATGCCCGTCAGGATGACTTCGCGCCGGTTCATGGGCAGGTTGGTAGGCCGGTTCATGAGCCGTCCTCCCGGCTCGCGTTCACCGCATCGGCCGCTCGGACCAGTTTCCTGAAGACGTTGTCGATGAGCCGCAGGCCGATTTCGTCCTTGAGCGTCATGATGGATTCGGGATGGAACTGCACCGCCGCCACGGGCATCGTGCGATGTTCGATGGCCATGACCACGCCGTCTTCCGTCTCCGCCGTGACCGTTAGTTCCGGCGGCAGCCGATCGCGTTCGGCGTGCAGCGAGTGGTATCGGCCTACCGTGAAGGACCGGGGGAACCCTTCGAACAGGGCCCCGGCCTGCCCGGCCTGCCCGGCCTGCCCGGCCTGTCCGGTCCGGACGGTCACGCGCGACTCCTTCCCGTGCATGGGATAGGGCAGCACGCCCAGGGTGCCGCCGAAATACTGGACGATACCCTGCAGCCCGAGACAGACGCCGAAGATGGGCAGCGACCGTTCCAACGCTGCGTCGATGGCCAGCGCCACGTCGAAATCCGACGGCTGGCCGGGACCTGGCGACAGAAAGACCAGGTCCGGGTCGTAGGCATCCATGAGTTCCGTCAGCCGGGACCGGGAGATGCCCGTCCTGACCGTCATGACGTCGGCACCGGTCTGGCGCAGGTAGTTGGCCAGCGTATGCACGAAAGAATCTTCATAATCCACCAGCAGCACGCGCTTCCCCGACCCGGCGTCTTCCGCGAATCCGGAATGGGCGCTTCCCCTCCGGGATTCACGGGGACGCCCGATCGCATCGATGAACGCCATGGCCTTGAGTTCCGTCTCGCGTTCCTCGTCCTCGGGTATGGAGTCCATCAGCAGCGTGCTCCCGGCCCTCACCTCGGCGATCCCGTCCTTGATACGTATGGTCCTGAGGGTGAGCCCCGTGTTCATGTTCCCGTCGAATCCGAGGAATCCGATCGCGCCTCCGTACCAGGCGCGGCACGACCGTTCGTTGCTTTCGATGAACCGCATCGCCCAGATCTTCGGCGCGCCGGTCACGGTGACCGCCCAGGTGTGCGCGAGAAAGGCGTCCAGCGCGTCATACTCCGGCCGCAGGATGCCTTCCACGTGGTCGACCGTATGGATCACCTTCGAGTACATCTCGATCTGACGCCGTCCGATGACCCGGACGCTGCCGGGCACGCATATCCGCGACTTGTCGTTCCGGTCCACGTCCGTACACATGGTCAGCTCGGATTCCTCCTTCTCCGAGCTCAGCAGCTTGAGGATCTGGTCGGCGTCGCTCAACGCGTCGTTCCCCCGGCTGACCGTGCCCGAAATGGGGCAGGTCTCGATCCGTATCCCCTCGCCCCGGACGAACATCTCGGGCGACGCGCCCACCAGGTATTCGCGCTGTCCCAGGTTGATGAGCGTGGCGTACGGCGCGGGATTCCGCTCCCTCAGGCGGCGGAAGATCTCGGAAGGCGGGTCCGGGCATGACTCGTAGAAGGTCTGGCTGGGCACGACTTCGAACAGGTCGCCACGCTTGAAGTACTCCTGCGCCTTGCGGACAACGTCGGCATAGGCGCCTTTATCGAATTCCCTGGCGGCCGTTGCCTGTCCCGCGTGGTAGGGCTGGACGGCACCCTCCCTGTGCAGGCCCTGGGTTGACCCGCCGCCCGTATCGAATTCGTAATCGTACCGGACGGCCACCTCGCGGTTGTGATCGACCGTCACCAGCCGGTCGGGCAGGTAGAGCACCAGGTCGCGCTGGTCCGACGGACGGCTCAGCCGGTAGTCCATGGGTTCGAACTGGAAGGCGAGGTCGTAGCCGAAGGCGCCGTAGAGGCCTAGATGATGCTCGTCCGGGCAGGAGAAGAGGTCGATGATCCCCCGCAGGATCGAGAAAACGGAGGGTTGCCGGCTGCGCTGCTCTTCCGGGAAATGTTCGCCGGGCGGATGCACCTCCCCGGAGATGCGGTCCTCGTGACGGGCAACGTCACGCGTGGCCCGCAGACCTTCGACCTGCGCGAGGATCGCGGGCAACAACACCCCGCCCCGGGCGTTCAGGGCCTCGATACGAAATGCGTTCTCCCGGGTTTCGATCCGGATCGGCGGATCGACGAACCCCATGTCCCACCGGGTATATCTTCCGGGATACTCGTAACCGGACGCGAACAGGGCGCCCAGGCGGGCATCGAGCGCGTCGATTACGGGTTCAATGGCTTCGTCCGGAGGTAGATGCTCGGCGTACCGCTTGACGGCCAGGCCGCCCCCGGTCTGGTATTCGATGGCTTCCAGGTGTATGTGGGTAACTCGCATCGTTCTGTCCCGCTCCCGGTGAACCGATCCTTAAAGTATCCCCAACCCTTTAGCGGCCCGTCTTCGATTCACCCCATAAAAAAAGGCCGCTACCTTGTGAGGGTAGAGGCCGGTCAAATCAACGAAGGATGAATCTACTTCAATCAGGCGCCGCTTCGCATGACATGCCGCCTCGTCCCGTAAAAAGGCCACCAGGTAAACAGATCGCTCAGCTTCCGCCAAGCGTAGAATCGGGATGACCGGGACGAACTTGCGGCTGTCATTTCAGTCCATTGCTCAATGTGAAAACCGTTCGGCTGCCGTTTGTCGAATGCGCCATTATAGCGCGGTACGGCGGTAAAGTCAAGGTTTTTTCTCACCAAGAAAACAGTTGCGAATTCGGGGGGCAGCCTGTACCATGCTGGCGTTGTATAGCGTCCGAATCGGCCGTTGGAATCGGGGTGCGCCGAATATGCAGTACAGGGAACCCGGTCTGTTCAGGAAGTGGTTCTGGAATACCTATGATTACCTGGGAACGCTGATCGTGATCAACATCCTATGGCTGCTGCTCGCCCTGCCGCTGGTAACCCTTCCCCTCGCCTTCGCCGGACTGTTCCGGGTCACCGGACGCATCGCTGCCTACGAAGAAACGGGCATCAGAGACTTCTTCGACCACACCCGCGGGGACCTGCGCCGGAGCTTTCTGCTCTGCGGCCTGTACGCGGGCGTCCTGATCCTCCTCGCGGCCAACGTGCTCTTCTACGTGCGGCTCATGGAAGCCTGGCCGTGGACGGGGGCGATACTGAGCGGCGTGATGATGTGGCTGATCGTCTTCGTCTGCATGACGGCCGTATACGCGTTGCCCCTCATGCTGCGCGAGCAGGTACCGGTCCGACAGATCGTACGGACGGGCGTATACCTGGTCGTGGACAACCCGCGCCATTCCTTCGCGCTGCTGGCTGCCGGTTCCCTCGTCATGGCCTTCAGCCTGGCCAGCGGCGTCGGGCTGCTCTTTCTGGGTCTCGGCGCCATCGGCGTCCTGTTCAGCACCGGACTGAGGGAAATCCTGAAACGATATGAACAGAGGGAAACCGGCGTCCTGGAGGAAGCGCGTGGATGGCGGGACCTGCTCCGCCCATGGGGGTATTCATGATGGGGAAGGAGGCCCGCGGCGACGCCGGGGAGGCCACCGCGCCGTTCATCGTAATCGAAGGGATCGACGGGGCGGGCAAGACGACCCAGTTGAAACGGCTCAGGCGGTGGATGGAAACCCGTTACGGCGGTCCGGTCCATACCACCGGGGAACCCACGAACCGCCCCATCGGAAGACTGTTGAAGGACGCCCTTCAGCGCCGGGTGGAGCTCGACGGCATTTGTCACGCGCTGCTGTTCGCGGCCGATCGGATCGACCACGTCAAAACGGAAATCGAATCCCACATACACCGCGGAATCCCCGTGCTGTGCGACCGGTATTTCCTCTCGTCCTTCGCCTACCAGTGGCGGGAGATGCCCGGCGAGCTGGACTGGATCGAGTCGATCAACGCCCGGGCGATCCACCCCCACCTGACCCTGTTGATCGACGCGCCCGCCGAAGTCTGCATGGACCGCATACGCCGGGCGCGGCCGGATACCGAACTGTTCGAAGAACTCGAAACGCTACGCGCCATCCGCGAGAACTACCTGGAACTGGCGCGGCGGAGAAGCGTCCTGGACCACATCCGGATCATCGACGGCGCGCGCACGCCCGACGAAGTGCAGGAGGAAGCGCGCGCGCGGGTGGAAGAAGTGATGCAACCCTCCTGCAGCGGATAACGCCATGCTGACCTACATCCTCCGGTTCGTAATGAGATTCCTGGCGGGGATCCTGATCCAGCAGGTCCTTCGTTTCCTGGCCGCCATGGTCATGCGTCCCCCCCGGCCGGTCCGTCCGGAGCCCGAACCCCGGGCCCGGGCGCCACAGAAGCCGAAGACGACCATCGATCCGAGGAACATCGAGGAAGGCAAGTTCGAGGACATCCCCGGAGAGTGACACCGTGAGCAAAGGATGCTGAGAAACTTCACCTGGATCATACCCCGTCGGCTGGCCGGCATGGCCCTGCCGACGAGCGCCCTTCGAGGTCGCGGGGGCGCCGCGGCGGACCCCGCGCTGGCGCAGGAGGCGGACCCCGCACTGGTGCAGGACCTGATGCGCCTGAAGGAACAGGGCGTGCGCACCGTGGTGTCCCTGACGCGCGAACCGCTCCACGAAGGGACACTGGACCACTGCGGGATCCACAGCCTGCACATTCCCGTGGAGGACATGACGGCGCCTTCTCCGGAACAGATCCGCCGGGCTGTTGAGTTTATCGATGAGCATGTGGAACAGGGCGGCGTGGTCGTGCACTGCATGGCGGGCATAGGCCGCACCGGAACCGTGCTGGCCGGGTATCTCGTCTGGCGGGGTTCCACGCCCGAAGCCGCCATAGCGGAAATCAGAAACAGCCGGCCCGGGTCGGTGGAGACCTTCGACCAGGAATCGTCGATCTTCCGGTTCGCCGAATCCATGGCCGGGCATAAAGCGTAAGAAAAACGTGCGTAGGAAAAGACGCGCCAGGGAGGCAACCAGCCCCATGTTCACGATCGCGGTAATCACCGACGAAGTATCCCAGGACCTGGACAGGGTCATCGCATTCGCCCGTGATTTCAACCTGGACGGGATCGAGATCCGATCGATCTGGGACAAGCCGCCCCAGGATCTCGACGACGACGAGATCGCCCGGATCAGGGACCGGACCGGTGAAGCCGGACTGGCGGTCGTCGGCGTGGCGCCACCCTTCTACAAGTGCGACATAGACGACGACGCCTCCTGCAGCGAACATCTCGATATCCTACGCAGGAGCATACGGGTCGCCCGGCGATTGGACACGCCGCTGGTCCGCGTCTTCGCCTTCTGGAAACAGGATCCCCTCGATCATTTCTGGGACCGGATTGTCGACCGGTTCCTTGAACCTGTCCGTATCGCCGACGGCGAGGGCGTCGTGCTGGGACTGGAAAACGAAATGTCCACCATGATCGGCACCGGCGCGGAAACCCGGCGTTTGATCGACGTCCTGGATACACCAGTCGTCAAACCCCTCTGGGATCCCTGCAACGAACTGTTCGACGACGAAGGTCACGCGCCTTATCCCGACGGCTACGATCACATCCGGTCGGACATGTATCACATGCACATCAAGGATGGGGCACGGGGCACGGACGGGGGGTATGTCAATGTTCCCATGTGCGAAGGCGAAATAGACTACCGCGGCCAGTTCGCCGACCTGGCCGAGCAGGACTACGAGGGTTGCGTGTCACTCGAGACCCACTGGCGCATCGGACCGGAGCAGATCGAACAGACCCTGCTTGAACTGCCTGGTGGAAAACAGTTTTCGGAGGCCGGTGAAGCGGCCTCCAGGATCTGCATGCGGAACACGCTGGACCTCCTGGCCGACCTGGGCGTAACCCGGGCGTGAGGCCGGCCTGGGCGTAACCCGGGCGTGAGGTCCACGCGAGATCAGGCAAGCGCGGCCGGCCGGACCGGTCAGGTCGTCACCGGACATGAGGACAGACAGGAATGGGAAGAAAGGGAATAAGATGAAAGACCACCCGTACAGGACGCACACCTGCGGTGAATTGCGGCAGACCGACGACGGAACGCGGGTGCGGATCGCCGGCTGGGTGCACCGCAAGCGGGACCACGGCGGCCTGCTCTTCATCGACCTGAGAGACCACTACGGGGTCACGCAGGTCGTCATCACGCCGGAAAGCGGATTCCACGAGGAAGCGGGAGACCTGCGTTCGGAGAGCGTCGCCACCTTTACCGGCGAGGTGATCCCGCGGGCGGAGGATGCGATCAACCCCAACCTGCCCACCGGGCGCATCGAGGTGAAAGCCGATTCCATGACGGTGCTCAGTGCCGCGGATCCCCTGCCCCTGTCGGTCGCGGACGAGCGGGAATACCCGGAGGCCACTCGGCTGACCTACCGCATGCTGGACCTGCGCAGGCAGCGGCTGCACCACAACATCGTCATGCGGTCGCGCATCATCGCGAGCGTACGGCGCCGCATGACGGAAATGGGTTTCAACGAGTTCAACACGCCCATCCTCACCAGCAGTTCGCCCGAGGGCGCCCGGGACTACCTGGTCCCGAGCCGTGTGCATCCCGGAAAGTTCTACGCCCTGCCCCAGGCGCCGCAACAGTTCAAGCAGCTCCTGATGATCTCGGGGTTCGACCGGTACTTCCAGATCGCCCCGTGCTTCCGGGATGAAGACGCCCGGGCCGACCGGTCGCCTGGCGAGTTCTACCAGCTGGACGTGGAGATGTCCTTCGTCGAGCAGGACGACGTCTTCGAAGCGCTGGAGACCCTGTTTTACGGCCTGTTCACGGAGTTCAGCGACTGGGACGTCACCGCCCCGCCCTTCCCGCGCATCCCCTATCGCGACGCGATGCTCCGTTACGGGACCGACAAGCCCGACCTCCGGTTCGGCCTGGAGATCGAGGACGTCACCGAGGCCTTCCGGGCGTCGGAGTTCAACGCCTTCCGCCAGATCGTCGAGAAGGGCGGCATCGTCCGGGTCCTGGCCGTCCCGGGCGTGGCCGCGCGGCCCCGCAGTTTCTTCGACAACCTGGACCGGACCGTGAAAGAGGATTTCGGGGGACGGGGCGCGGCGTACATCTCCTTTGCCGAGGACGGGGTCAAGGGTTCCATCGCCCGCGTGCTGGACGGGCCGACCCTTGAACGGCTGAAATCAGTCATCGAACCCGAAACGGGTGCCTCGTGGTTCTTCGTGGCCGACACGGAGGAACGGGCCGTCGACGTGGCGGGCCGGCTCCGGCTGCATTTCGCCGACCTGCTCGACCTGCGGGAACCGGGCGCATACCGCTTCTGCTGGATCGTCGATTTCCCCATGTACGAGCACGACGCCGAATCGGGCAAGGTGATCTTCTCCCATAATCCATTCTCCATGCCCCAGGGCGGCCTCGAAGCCCTGGAGACCACGCCGCCTCTCGAGGTCCTGGCCTACCAGTACGACATCGTCTGCAACGGAACGGAGCTGTCCAGCGGCGCCATCCGGAACCACCGGCCCGACATCATGTACCGGGCCTTCGAAATCGCCGGTTACTCCGCCGCCGAGGTCGACGCGGAGTTCGGCGGCATGATCAGCGCGTTGAAGTACGGCGCGCCGCCCCACGGCGGCATCGCCCCGGGCATCGACCGTATCGTCATGCTCCTCACCGACGAGACCAATCTCCGGGAGGTCATCGCCTTCCCCCTGAACCAGAACGCCCAGGACTTGCTCATGGGCGCGCCGGGGGAGGTCAGCGAAAAACAGCTTCGGGAACTCCACATCCGCCTTCGGCGGTAGCCCGGCCCCGCCTTCGTTTTATTTTACTTACACCCTTGACAATGGCAGGGATGTTGATTATATTTACCTGTCTGTGTTCTTGAGCTGCTCAAGATGCGGATCCGTACTGATTATAATGGGCCACCATAGCTCCAATGGCAGAGCGGCTGATTTGTAATCAGTAGGTTCTCGGTTCGAATCCGAGTGGTGGCTTTCAGGCAGCCAGGGGAGGTTCCAGAGCGGTCAAATGGGACGGACTGTAAATCCGTTGGCTCAGCCTTCGCAGGTTCGAATCCTGCCCTCCCCATGTTTCGCTACGGGGTCCGGCTGGCCAGCAGCTTCAGAACGAAAACCGGCGGGAATAGCTCAGTTGGCTAGAGCATCAGCCTTCCAAGCTGAGGGTCGCGGGTTCGAGTCCCGTTTCCCGCTCTAAATGTTCCGTGTCCGAGGTTCGGAATTACTGAAGGTTTTTACCGCAGAACTGTAAAAGCTTATCTGAACCTTGAACGAAGCGCCCTTGTAGCTCAGTTGGTAGAGCAACACCATGGTAAGGTGTAGGTCGCCGGTTCAAGTCCGGCCGAGGGCTTGGCGCTGAATTTCGCTGACATTGAATACGTTTTCGTTTCGTTAACCTAGCCGGTTCAGGAGAAAGACTCCATGTCGAAGGAAAGATTCGAGCGTACCAAAACCCACGTGAACATCGGCACGATC
>VXRC01000050.1 GCA_009838645.1 Gemmatimonadota bacterium
GCCCCGGCCAACACCAACACCCCGGCCACTAAAGGCGATCTAGGGATCACCACTGATTCGGAGGAGGAGAATGAGGGTCTCGCATCCGGTTCCGCCGTCCCGGACGCGGCTTCTGTAGCGGACACCTACCTCGAAGAACAGTCCGGCATCGGCGGTTTCTCCCAGCTCGCATCCTACCTGGAAGAATTCGACCGAGTCGAAGCCCCCGATCCTCCCTGGCCCGATTTCGGCCGTTTCGACGTTCCCATCAGCTACAACGACCGGGTGAAAAAGGCGATCCACGTCCTGCGGGGCGACGCTTCCGGGGTTTTCGCCGGATGGCTGGGTCGGACCAACCGCTACCGGGCTATGATCCAGTCGATACTCTCCAGGTCCGGACTGCCCGGCGACCTGGTTTACGTCGCCATGGTCGAAAGCGGCTTCGATCCCAGGGCGCGCTCTCCGGAAGGCGGGGCGGGCCTGTGGCAACTTACCCCCTCCGTCGCGGAACGCTACGGACTGACCCGGAACGACGAGATCGACGAGCGTTACGATCCGGAGAAGTCTACACGGGCGGCGGCGGCGAGGTTCAAGGACCTCTACCTGGAGTTGGGCAATTGGGACCTCGTCATGGCCGCCCATCATGCCGGGTCCGAACCCGTGCAGCGGGCGGGGAGCCTGAGTCTCTGGAACATGAGGCTGCCCGGCCGATCGATCCCCTTCGTGGCCTTCGTCATGGCATCGGCCATAATCTCCAAGTCGCCCGAAGTATACGGATTCGAACCCCTGGGCGGCCTTCCGGTGATACACGAGTCCGTCCCGGTGCAGCGCGCCATGGTACTGGAGGAAGTGGCCGAAGGCATGGAGATCCAGGTCGGGAAGCTGCGTGAACTGAACCCGGAACTTCGGCGCTGGAAGGCCGTGCCGGGGTTCGATCTCAACGTACCGCTGGGTACCAGGCGCGCCTACGCCGCGTGGGCCGGCATCGAACCGCCCGGACCCGATCCTTCCGAAATGACGTTTTACCGGGTCCGCCGGGGAGACACGCTGGGGCGGATTTCCCGCCGGTTCGGCGTGCGAACGGGGGAAATCATCGCCGAGAACAACATCCGCCGCCCGAACCGGTTGCGGATCGGCCAGGTGCTCGCCATACCGCTTTTCGGCTCATCGATCCGTTCGTCGAATCAATCCATCGCCAACCGGAGGCCCCGAGACGTGCCGCCGCCCGATCCCGCCACCCATCAGGCCATCTCCTACCGGATCAGGCGCGGCGATACACTGGAGCGCATCAGCAAGAGATACGGCGTCTCGATGGCCAACCTGCAGGACTGGAACAAGTTGAACAACCCGGGAGACATCATCGCGGGCCGCAGCCTGACCATCTACGTTCCGCGCCCGAGCGGCGCCGCGGGCGGCAGCGGTTCGACGCCGACCGCAACCCCCGGTACGGGAGAGGGATCGAACCGCGGCGAGGGCGGAGCAGCGGCATCCGGTGCCATCATCTACACCGTAAAACCGGGCGACACCCTCTGGGATATCGCACGGGCCCACAATGTGACCGTGAGCGCACTGCGCAGGACGAACGGATTGGGCAGGCGCACCGCCATACATCCCGGAGACCGGCTCCGCATCGACCCGTCCGACTCTTAAAAGTCATTGACATTCTTATACTAACGTGATATTTTGATCACGGCTATTCCGGTCCTGAATACGGTCCGGGATGAACCCGAATTCAAAAACGACGCGGGGTAGCGGAGCGTTGTCATGGCGCGAAAATCAGACTGGATTATAGGTGGACTGCTCGGTGGCGGGGTTCTGGTTATCGTTATCGTCATGTTGTTGCTTATTGCCGGTCCCATGCTGAGCAGCGACCGTTCCCTCTCCGGCATGGGCGGCGGCCGGGTCGCGCTGGTTGAAGTCCGGGGTCCGATCACCCGGGCCGATGACACGGTCAAGCAGATCGTCAAGTACCGCGAGGACGATTCCGTACGGGCCATCGTGCTCCGCATCGACAGCCCCGGCGGCGCCGTAGCCCCCACGCAGGAGATCTTCGACGAACTGCGCAAGACCCGGGAAGCGGGCAAGGTCATCGTGGCGTCCATGGGCAGTGTGGCGGCATCGGGCGGATACTACATCGCCTGCGCTGCCGATTCCATCGTGGCCAACCCAGGCACCATAACCGGGAGCATCGGCGTGATCACCGTCGCGCCGAGCGCGGAGGATCTGCTCGAAAAGATCGGCATCGATTGGCAGGTCGTCAAAAGCGGCCGGCACAAGGACATAGGTTCGCTGAGCCGCAGCATGACCGCCGAAGAGATGGGGATCGTACAGTCCGTGGTCGACGACGTATACGACCAGTTTGTCGGCGCGGTAGCCAGTTACCGGCCGCTTTCCCGTGAAGAGGTGGTCGACCGGGCGGACGGACGGATATACACCGGAAACCAGGCGCTGCCCCTGGGTCTCGTGGACCGCCTTGGGACCTACCAGGACGCGATCGCCCTGGCCGGCAGGATGGCCGGCCTTCCGGAAAAACCCAGCGTGGTCCGGGAGCGGCCCAAGACGTTTTTCGAGATGTTGATGGAGAACATGGAGATGATGACCGGTCTGTATTCTCCGGGCATCGTCGAATACCGGTATCGATAATGCGGCAACATCTACGATCAAGGAGAATGGTATGACTAAGGCCGATATCGTGGCTCGCATCGCACAATCCACCGGGATGACCAAGGTGGACACCGCGGAAGTGCTGAACGCGTTGCTGGATTCGATCTCATCCGCGCTGGGAAGGGGCGAGAAGATCGAACTGCGTGGATTCGGCATTTTCAAGGTGAAGGAAAGGAAGGCGCGCGTCGCCCGCAATCCGAAAACCGGAACGGGGATACGGATTCCACCGTGCGTGGTGCCGGTTTTCAAACCGTCAGATCATCTTAAAAACCGAGTACAGAAGGAAAACTAACCCAGGGGAGACAGACGTGCCGAGTGGTAAGAAGCGCAAACGGTCGAAGATCGCTACCCATAAGCGCAAGAAACGCTTACGGGCCGACAGACATAAGAAGAAGTAAAATCGGCGGCCAACCGGCGGCCTTCGGGCCTCCGAAGGCAGCGAGTGTCCCCCGAGGGACGCTGCGCCGGTCTTGCGCCGTCCAGCCCCGAAGTCCTACCTCGCACCGGGAAAATCCTCGCCGATATAGAGATCCGTGAAGATCACGGTCCTGCCGCCGAATCGGTTGGTCTTGAGTCCCCTGAGCCACGGCTTGAAGAGATGGTTCGCCATGGGATGGAAGACGAAAGCGGCCCCCGCCTCCTCGACCAGGATGCGCTCGGCCCGGCGGATGATTTCCGTCCGTCTTCCTGGATCCAGTTCCTGGTCTGCCGCGTCCAGCAACGCCTCGAATTCCGCGTGTTCGAAATCGTGTCGGCTGCGCCCACGCGTTCCGGGACGCCAGATCATGTCCAGCATGTTCTTGGGATCCCGGTAGTCCCCGAAGAAGGGTACCATCCCCAGGTCGATGTTCCAGTTGAACATGTAGTTGGTAAATACCGGGTAGTCGGCGCTGCGGAACGTGATGCCGATGCCCAGGTGCTCCCGAAGCATGCCCTGGACCACCTCGGCGACCATCCGGATATCGGGTCTCGGCTGCCTCAGCCACATCTCCATCACCGGAAACCCGCGGCCGCCGGGATAACCGGCCTCTGCCAGCAACTTCCGCGCCTTTTCCGGATCGAAGTCCTGGTAGGCTCTGTAGTCGTCGTGGGCGTCGAAGGTGACCGGCAGCATGGAATAGGCGGGAACGGCGGCACCGTGCAGGACTACGCGGCAGATCGTTTCCCGGTCGATGGTCCGGGCGATGGCGCGCCGGACCCGGGCATCGTCAAAGGGCGGATTCCGTGTATTGAAGAAGATGTACCATGTCCCGTCGGTCGGGTTGGAAACGAGTTCCGAGCTCAATTCCGGATCGCGCTGCACACGGATCAGCTCGTTGGCCTGTACCTCGGCGAATCCCACCTCGTCGTTTTCGTAAGGGAGCAGGTTGGCCGTGGACGGATGGCGGAAGACGCGGTGAATCTTCTCCACGTAACCCTTGATGGGGCCGTCGTAATAGGGATTGAGCTCGAAGTTCATGTGGCTGCCGTGCTTCCATTCCGTCAGCCTGTAGCTCGAATTGGTCACGCAGTTCCCTTCCTCGGTCCACCGGGGTCCGTACTTTTCCACCTGCCACCGGGGCACCGGCATGGAGGTGGGGACGGAGAGAATGAGTCCTAGGTACGGCGCCGGATGGGTGGTTTCGAAGGTCAGCGTATGGTCGTCGACGGCCCGGACGCCCAGCATTTCCGGGTCGGCGTTCGCGGTCTGGCTGTAGGCCGTCGCACCCACGATGTCGCTGTAGAACGCAGCGTATGGATTGGCCGTCTCGTAGGAAAGGGACCTGCGGAACGTATAGACGAAGTCGTGGGCGGTGACGGGCCTGCCGTCGCTCCACCTCCCCGTTTCGCGCAGATAGAAGGTCCAGGTCCTGCCGTCGGGAGAGACCTCCCAGCGATCGGCCGCCGCCGGGATGAGATCGCCGTTCTCGTCCTTGGCGACCAGGGTCTCGAAGAGGAACTCGTTCCACTGCCCCACGTAGAGGTTGACGCTGACGTCCAGGCTGCGCGGCTCGTCCCGCATGAACCGGTAGGTCTGGAACTCCAGCGGCGCCGCATCGGGCGGCATCTGCTTGCCGATGGTGTTGAAGACGGGGTCGGTGTCCTGCGGGGTAAGCGGGATGGCTTCGGCCAGAAGCATGCCTGCGCATGCCAGCAGGGAGGTTGCCAGGATGGCCGGATAGCGCCGGCCGGTCGATCTTCCCGTCGATCTTTCGGCCGATCCTCTGGTCGATCCACCCGCCAGTCCTCGGGTCGGCCGCAGTTTCGATTTCATGACGTGGCCTGTGCTCCTTTTCCATCTCCAATGGACCACTGTTCGCCGACAAGCGACACGGCCATCCGAAGCGCCTCGCCCAGGTTGCCCGCGTCGGCAATGCCCTTGCCCGCGATATCGAAGGCCGTGCCGTGATCCACGGAGGTTCGGATGATCGGCAGGCCGAGGGTTACGTTCACGGTGCGGTCGAAGGCGATGGCCTTGACCGGAATGTGTCCCTGGTCGTGGTACATGCCGATGATCCCGTCGAAGTCGCCCTTCCGGGCCCGCATGAATACGGTGTCCGGCGGCAGGGGACCCGTGATCCGCCAACCCCGGGCACCGGCTTTCTCACGCGCTTTTTCGATGGCGGGCGCGATGATGCGGATCTCCTCGTCCCCGAAGAGTCCGCCCTCGCCCGCATGGGGATTCAGTCCGCATACGGCGATCCGCGGCGCCGCCACGCCCATGCCGGCCAGCGCGTTGCCGACCAGGTCCAGGGTGATGCGTATTTCATCTTCGGACAGGCGGTCGATGGCGTCTCGCAGGGAGACGTGAGTCGTCGCGTGGGAGACCAGGATCCCGTCGAAGGCCAGCGCGAGCCGGAATCGTTTCGTTCCCGTGATTTCGGCCAGCAGTTCGGTATGGCCGGCGTAGGCGTATCCGGCCAGGCTCATGGCCGCCTTGTTCATCGGCGCGGTGACCAGGGCGGCGATGTCGCCTGCCATGGCCATGCGGGCGGCCCGCTTCACGGATTCCACGGCAAGGCGACCGGCTTCGGACTGCACACGACCCGGCACCAGGCTATCGATTGCCACTTCCGCTTCCTGCGCATTCATGACATCAATCGCGCCGTGACGGAACAGGCCCGCATCGGGATGTTCGATCGGATGGACGTCGAGACATGGTCCGGGACTACGGTCGCCCTGGCCTTCTTCGTCGCCGGAAGGGTCATGCCCTTCGTCGTTGCCATGGCCTTCGTCGTTATCGGAGGCGCAGGCCCGGACCAGCGGCAGGACCCGGCGGATGACTTCATCATGCCCGATGACCAGCGGCCGGCACAATTCGTAGATCCATTCCTGCGACAGGATCTTCACGATGACCTCCGGTCCCACGCCGTTCGGATCGCCCAGGGTGATCCCGATGACCGGGCGTTCATCTGTACCGGTTCCATTGCGGTTGCCCGATGCCCGCTTGCCATAGGGTCTGGTGGTGCCACCGCTACGTGGAGAGAGGCGTTCCACGGCCTCCACCAGCGTGTGCTCGTCGCTGAAGGAGCCGGGCTTGATGACCAGGCTCATGCCGTCATGGGCCCCACCCGCGACGACGGCGCGGCCAATACCTGCGTCGATTTCATCGCGTATCCAGGCGCCATCGGCACGCAATTCCTGAAAGACGCGGCCGGCGGTTTCCCCGCCCGTAAGCACGAGACCACCCGGGTTCGCCTTCGTGAACAGCCTGCGGGCGACTTCACCCAGGTTTTCGATGACCACCAACGACGGATCGCGGCCGGCGGCTATCGCGGCCAGATGACCGATCCACGCCCGCCACTCCGTATGGTCCGTACGGTCCGGACGCAGGGGGGTAACGACCGCGTTCCGCCCGTTTGCCATGGCCTCCGCGACGCTAGTAGTCAGTCGATCCACCTCGCCCTCACGCTTCCGATCATCCACCAACGACAGGGGATCGAAGGAGCAGATGGCCGCCGAATTCCGACCGTTTACTTGTACGACCTGTCGGGCGGTCGTGTCGTGCAGACTGCAGGCGAAGACGAGTACGGGACCGTCCTTCGGTGGCGGTGAGGGTGCGGCAAATCGCGGCTTGCTGGAAGATGTCCGCTGTGTCCGGGATGAGGGGTACCGAGGCTTCCACGTGAGCGCCAACCTTTCCGCGAGGGCGCCGGCCATGCCGCCGGAACCGCAGAGCAGCACCGAAGGCGCCGCAGGCGTTGAAGATCGCCTCTCCTCAAAATCATCATGGTCCTGAAATACCGCGTCCAGCAGCCCATCCCATCTCATTGGGTCCGCCATATCCACCACCACTGTAGTTCCCGGCGCAGCCTTGATATCGTCAAGCGCTCCTCTGATTGCTGCCGAACCGCCACGGACGGTTTTCAAATCAATGTGGGCCCTCGCCCTGCCGGAATCATTGTCCAGGAGATCCGGGATGAAGGCATGTTGCGGCGGGATGTCGGGACCCGCCATGTCCGCGCCGCTGATGGGCAGGCCGCCGAGCAATTGATATCCCCCCACCGTGATACGTCCCATTTCAGGAAAGGCCGGAGCGCATACCACCAGGCCGAAGTCCATCAGGTCGCTGACGAGGTCGATTTCGAAGCCTACATGTCCCCTGAGCGTCGAGTCGATCTTCTTGTAAATCAACGTGCCCGCCCGGGCCCGTATCGCCTCGCAGGACGCCCCCACGCGATCGGCGGCTTCCGCTTCGCTGCAGGAACGGGTGTCCGTATTCAGCACGACCATATCCGCCGAATCGAATCGATCCAGCCGGTCCGGACCGTTCGGCACGGCCACGGCGAAGCCCCGTTTCGCGAAGGGGACCGCCACGTCGTGAGCGCCGGCGAGGTCGTCGGCGAGCATGTACATGGGCGTAGTCATGGTGGTGCTTTCAGGACGCATCGCCGGCGAGGCCGGCCCGCGCTGCGATCTCTTCCCAGGCGGGCTCGACCGGCGCGTCGCGGTCTGCCAGTTCAGCCATGACCTCCGGCCACTTGGCGCACGATCCGGTGACCAGGCACACGACGGTTTCATCCGAGGCGAGCCGACCCGCCCGGGCGGCCTTGATCGCTCCGGCAACGGACGCCGCCGATGATGGTTCGACCAGGTAGCCGCTCCGCGCGAGAAGGCGTACCGCCTCGATGATCTCATCCTCGGTGACGTCGGTCGCGTCGCCGCCGGAATCGTAGATGGCTCCCAGCGCCAGGGGTCCCCCGGTGTCGTCGCGGATGGACAGAGCGATGGAACTCGGATCGGGGTGGACGATCACGTCGCCGCGTCCCTGTTGGAACGACTGCACGTAAGGATTGCATCCCGCCGGCTGCACACCATGCATGACCGGATGTCGATCGACGAGGTCCAGCGTGCGCAGCTCGTTGAATCCCTTCCACGGACCGAACAGCGCGTCGCCCGCGGCGATGGGGCAGAACATCCGATCGGGAATCCGGTCGCCGAGCTGCACGAAGATCTCGAAGGCGATGGTCTTGTAGCCTTCGATGCCGAAGGGCGTGCCCGTGGGCATGGGCGTCATGGTCGTCGAAGGATAGAAGCCGTGGTCCCGGATCAGCGTGTCCAGGTACTGAAAGCGGTCTTCCAAGACGAAGGCGTGGCCGCCGTACAGGGCGATCATGTCCCGCTGCAGCATGGAGGATTCGGGATGGCAGAGGATGATGCAGGAGTCCATCTCCGCGGCGGCGCAATAGGCCGCGGCCGAAGCGCCGTGATTGCCCGTGGTACTGGCCGTGACCCGGCTGTAGCCCAGGGATCGCGCCATGGAGACCGAGGACGCGTGGAACCGGTCCTTGAAGGCCCAGGTGGGATTGGTCGTCTCGTTCTTGATGTACAGGTTCGACAACCCGGTAGTCTCACACACCGCCCGGGGCCGCACGAGGGCCGTGTTCCCCTCGCCCAGCGAGATCTGAGACGCCGGATCCCGCAGCGGCAGCAGGGCGTCGAATCGCCAGATGCCGTGACCGGACCGGCCCCAGTCCTCCACGTTCAGTTGGGACGCGATCGCCGGGTAGTCGTAGGTCACGGTCAGCGCGGCCGCATCGCCCCCTGCCTCGTCCGCGCCGCCCCCTGCCTCGTCCGCGCC